>NZ_OY781472.1:3300000-3580092 GCF_963677035.1 uncultured Hyphomonas sp. | reverse complement strand
GATTGTTCCCGGGAAAATGACGGGGCAGGTGCGCTTCTTGTTGTTTCGGCCGAGCGGGCGAAGGATTTGAAAAAAGCGCCGGTCCACATCGTCAGTGTGGCGCAGGGCGCCGCTGCTGGCTGGGGGGACCTTCTCGAGAATGACGACGACGACCAGTATGCGACATCCGGATTCAAGGCAGTTACGGAACGTCTCTGGGAGCAATCCGGGCTGAGCTCCTCGGACATCGATGTTGCGCAGGTTTATGAAAATTTCTCGGCGCAGGGTGTTGCTTCTCTCATCGATCACGGGTTTTGCGATTATGAATCTGTCGGAGAGTTCTGCAGGTTTGAAAACCTGATTGCGCCGGGCGGCGGGCTTCCTATCAATACGGCCGGTGGCAATTTGTCGGAAGGGTTCATTCACGGCATAGGCATGCCGATTGAGGCCGTGCGGGTCCTGCGTGGCGAGTCGTCCAATAATGTTCCCGGCGCGCGCACCTGCCTTCTTGCTGGTGGTCCTGGCGCGCCGATTGTCAGCTCGGCCATTTTCGCAACGGAGATTCCATGACGAACGCCGGCACGCCTGCCGCGCACAGTCCTCCCTGGCGATGGCAGGCGGGGGCCGGTCCGGAAACGGGCCGGCCCAGCATGACTTCGTGCCCCAGCGAATTATTTGAAAGCAAACTAGGTTTTTCCGGTGCCTCTGCACGGAATGAATGGACACAAAAGGGAGACGAGCGTGACTGATTTCAATTCAGACTACCGGATGCTCATCAATGGTGAACTGGTTTCTGCCGAGGAGGCGTTTGACGTTGTGAACCCGGCGACGGGAAAAGCTTTTGCGAACGCGCCGAGGGCCTCTGAAGCCAACCTCGATTTGGCTGTGACCGCTGCGTCGAGTGCTTTTCGCGATTGGAAAGACGTGCCGGTTGAAGAGCGCAAGGCCCTGTTGCGTAAGGCGGGCGATCTCATCATGGCTCATGCCGACCAACTGGCCAGCCTCTTTACAAAGGAGCAGGGGCGCCCGGCACATCTCGCGCGGGAAGAAGTCTTGGGGGCCGGGTTCTGGTTCCACGCAACCGCTGATCTCGACCTTCCCGTGGATGTAACAGAAGATACGGATGAACGCCGCATTGAAGTCCACCACGTTCCTTTGGGCGTCGTTTGCGGCATTGTGCCCTGGAACTTTCCAATGCTGCTTGCGAGTTGGAAAATTGCACCGGCACTGCTCACGGGCAATACGGTTGTGGTCAAACCTTCTCCTTACACGCCGCTTTGCACACTGAAGCTCGGTGAGTTGCTGCAGGAAGTATTTCCGCCGGGCGTACTCAATGTGATTTCCGGTGGGGATGAGCTGGGTCCGTGGATGACGGCGCATAAAGGGTTCGCGAAGATCTCGTTCACGGGCTCGACGGCGACTGGCAAGAGGGTCATGGAGTCAGCCGCGCGTGACCTGAAACGCGTCACGCTGGAGCTTGGAGGCAACGACGCTGCGATCGTGTTGGGTGATGTCGATCCGGCGAAGGTGGCGGAGCCTCTCTTCACTGGGGCGTTTTCAAATACAGCGCAGATCTGCGTGGCAACGAAACGACTTTATGTGCATGACGACATCTATGATGAGGTCCGTGACCGGATCGTGTCGTTGGTAAAGTCTGCCTCTGTTGGCGATGGAAGCGAACAGGGCATCCAGTTCGGGCCGGTCCAGAATAAGGCCCAGTATGAGCGGGTGAAGGACTTATTGCAGAGTGCGCGCGATGCAGGCCTGACACTTCATCAGGCGGACCCCGTGGAAGGTGAAGGTTACTTCGTTCCGTTCACGATTGTGGACAATCCGCCTGAAGATGCCCGTGTCGTCAAGGAAGAGGCGTTCGGCCCGGTCCTGCCTATGATGCGGTTCAGCGATATCGACGATGTCGTGAAGCGGGCGAACGACTCTGAATACGGACTGGCTGGCGCTGTGTGGTCGTCCGACATCGACAAGGCAGTGGAAGTCGCTTCGCGACTCGAAACCGGCACCGTCTGGATAAACCAGAACCTGCAATCCACGCCGAGGACGCCACTGTCTGGCCATAAGCATTCCGGTGTTGGCGTAGAGAACGGCATTTACGGTCTGATGGAATTCACCCAGCCCAAAGCCATATATATCCCGAAATCTGCTGGGGGCGTTATTTAGTCGTATGGTGGCGTGCAGAGGAAGTCGCTTCCTCGGCCTCCGCCGTGGCGCGGACCCCTTTCAGGAGCATTTTCAATGTCGCGATGAAGAGATTTTCGTCGTCATAGCTGTTCGCCCGCACAGCCTTTGCTAGGGCGGGAAACTGCTTGGGATCAAAATCTGGCATGGGGGGCACCGCGTGCGACCTTGTTGCGGCTGCAAACAAGGCCGAACCGAAAGTGAGTTTTTCGCTGGCTTCAAGAATCGGCAGCAAGAGAGAGTCGGGGTAGGGGCACTGGCCAGTCCAATAATCATAAGCCTTCAGGAAAATCTGGCGGGGGAAGTATTCCAGCAGGAGAGGGGCTGCATTCGGGTGAAGCAGAATCGTCCTACGCGTTTCTACGCAGAGGGCGATTAGTGTCTCCTCCCATCGGTCCGGATCTACGAACGGAGCCTTGACGTCTCTCAGGATTTTCAGAGCAACTTCGGCGAGCAATTCGTTCTTGTCTTTGAAATGATAGTATAGCGAAGGTGCCTTCACGCCGAGTTGTCGCGCGACAAGCGCAAGGCTCAGCGCATCCAAGCCCTGGGTATCTATCACATCCAGGGCGGCGCGCGCGGCGCGCTCCCGAGAAATTAGCGGTTTGTCAGGGCGTCCCAATCTTCAATCCAGTTCAGGTTCGGCTACGAAAATTCGCAAGTGTTGCACGAGAGACATAGGCGGATGCCCCCTGCCTACGCAAGCTAAACGCTCCCGTTAGCGCGCCACCCCGTGACGTTTCAGGGATATACCACTGAAATGTTTGCATAAAACTAAGATTGTTAGAAGTCTCACGATGCCGCCTTTCTCGTCCGGGTCGAGCGAGGTAGGTCAATGTCTTTCGAAGCTATCGGTAATTTCTGTAGTTGACCTTTCCTACGTATTTCCCCTAATCTCAAAACTAACGATGTTAGGCTGGACGTTGAAGACAGCCATTAAGGGAGGAAAATATGTCTATCGATTGGTCTGCCCCGCATTGCCGGGATAAGCAGCGGACGCTTGTTCGCTCACTGATGTTCGGTGCGTCCGGTTTCGCCTTGGTCGCCACGGCCAGCCCTGCATTCGCTGACGAAGAAGTTACAGTCAGTGTCAGTGAAGAAGTGACTTCCCCGGAGGCTTCGGCTGAGGAGCAGGCGCGTCTTCGCCGTCTTGGCATTGTCACCGTCACCGCTCGCCGCAAGGAAGAAAGTCTGAAGGACGCACCGGTCGCCATTACGGCTTTGTCGGGCGAGTCGCTTGATGACTATGCGGTCACTGATTTCGTCGACCTCTCGACTCAAGTCCCAACCATGATTGCAGGACGCGCGGCCTCCGGGTCGTCGGCCAGTATTTTCCTTCGCGGGGTCGGATCGACCGCGCTCAGTGCCGGATTTGATCAGTCCGTGTCTTTCAATATCGATGGTCTGCCGATGAGCCGTGGCCGCGAAATCTCAATGCCACAATATGACATTCAGCGGGTCGAGGTGCTGAAAGGCCCTCAGGCCCTGTTCTATGGTAAGAACACGACGGGTGGTCTCATCTCGGTTGTTTCCAATGATCCGACCGATACGTTCGAAGCATCCGGTAAGGTCGGATACGGCTTCGAAGCCCAGGAACGCTACGGTGAGGGCATGGTCTCCGGTCCGCTCACAGATACGCTTAAGGGACGATTCGCCTTCCGTGTTGCCGATTCTGACGGTGCGTTTAAAAACAGCGCGGCAGAAACCTATTTCGACCCGCTTGGCATGGAGCGTCACCGCGTTGAAAAACACCGGGGCTTTGGCAAGACATCCAGTGGGCGGCTGACCCTCGCTTTCGAGCCGACAGACACGTTCAATCTGAAGCTCAAGTTTGGTGCGAGCGAACAGAAGGATGGCGGACCGACCGACGTCCTTGAGCGCCTTTGCGGGGCAGGCCGGACCGTGCCGATGAGCGCGAATGGCGTGCCGCCAAGCCCAAATGCAGATTGCCGGATCAATGGCGTTTCGGATTCTTCCAGCCTTCCGCGTCAAGTGGCGGAGGCCAACTACCGTTATGCCGGCAATGGTGACATGTATGCCGACTTCAGTTCGGCCTATTCGGTCCTGACCGGCAAGCTGAACCTTCCGGGCATGGATGTGGAATCCATTACATCCTACTACCGCTTCGTTCAGAAAGATCTGAACAATGTCTCCGGTGAAGGCTATCCTGCGAGCTTCTCGCAGAAAGCTGACTTCAATCAGTTTGCTGAGGAATTGCGGTTCACAACCACAAGTGATGGTCCCTTCAATTCCACCTTTGGTCTGTTCATTTCCAGGTCGGAATTCGAGTTCAATACTGACGCCTATATTTTTATTGTTCCACTCGATCCGACGACAGGTACCTATACAACGTTCAAACGCAACAACGGGTTCGACAGTCAGACGTCCTCGCTCTTCTATGAGGGCAGTTATGCCTTTACCGATCAGTGGGAACTGTCGGCTGGTGCCCGCTGGAGCCGTGAAGTGCGGGATTCCTACCAGGACTCGCTGCCGGCATCTTCTTTCTTCGCTGCATTCTTCCCAGGCGGCATACATTTTGATGACAAATTCAGGGATGAGAATGTCTCGCCGCAGGTAACTCTGCGCTACCGGCCGTCGTCCAATGTATCGTACTATGCGGCGTATAAGGAAGGGTTCAAGGCGGGCGGGTATAACATCTCCCAGGCCATTACACCTGTCGCAACGGCAGACGCCGGGAAGTACGGCTCGGAAACTGCGAAAGGCTTTGAGGCCGGTGTCCGGTCCGTTTTGTTCGGTGATACGCTCAGCCTGAATGCCACAGTGTTCCACTATCTCTATGAAGACCTGCAGGTACAGGTATTCGACCCGGCCTCCGTCAGCCTTATTGCAGACAATGCCGGTGAGCTGACGACGCAAGGAATCGAGATTGATTTCAACTGGGTGCCGGATGCGGTCGAGGGGCTGAGTGTTCGCGGAGCGTTCGCTTACAATGATGTCGAATATGACAAGTTCATTGGGCAGTGTTTTAGCGGACAAACCATAGCACAAGGGTGTGATCAGAACCTGGTTGGCGGCGCTTATCAGAGCCAGGTTTATTCTGGACGGACTCCGCCCAAGGCGCCGGAAACCGCCGGCCGGCTGGGTGCGACATATGAATTCCCGGTTGGCCAGTACAACGCGTCTCTGTCTGGCGATGTGAGCTATATGGGGGAGTATAATTTCACTGATACGCTCCGCCCGGATGCAGTTCAGGATGCGTATACGAAGCTGGATCTCTCCGCGCGTGTAAGCTCACCGGACGACCGTTGGACACTGTCTCTGATTGGACGGAACCTGACCGAGGAGTTTGTGGTCACCAGCGCCAATGACATTCCTTTCACGGGCGGGACCGGGACTGGGACGAATACCGGTGTTGTCTCCGACATGTCTGCCTTTGTCGAGAACCCGCGTGAGGTCTATCTCGAGCTCGCATTCCGGTTCTGACCCAGGCAGCATCTGGGGTAGTTGAGGGAGGCTGAAAGGCCTCCCCTTTTTTTGCTTCGGAACGACGGAGCCGGTGCCCTTGGCGCCGGGACTCCGGCATACTCGACATCAAATTCAGGACAGAAGGTGCGGCTTGGGCGATCCGCCAGGAAAATCCCTGAGCTGGCGTGTGCGAGATCAATCAGGTGGGGCGCATGGTTGCAGGTGGCTGCAAGGCCGTGTTTCAACAGGCGGGCAGTTGATCTCCGAGAGCGGCAGCGTTCACCCGCCAGGCAAACGTCGCCTAAAGTCCGAGGCCGTGCTTGGCGAGAATGTTGTGCTGAATCTCATTGGATCCGGCATAGATCGAGCCAGCCCGATCATTGAAATATTTCGCGCTCGCAGTCACACAGCCAGCAGGACCGACCAGCGGCAAGTGGTTAGGTGGTCCGTCAAGGACCGGACCTCCAGGGCATGTATGATGCGGCTGGAAGGGTAGGGCGTAGACGCCAGCCAGATCCAGGGCGAGCTCGGTCAGTCTCTGGCTCAGCTCGGTTCCGAGGATTTTCATCATAGATGCCTTAAGGCCCGGAGACCCACCTCCGGAGAGCTCCGAGACGAATTGTATTTCGGCTGCTTCGAGCGCGGCGCAGGCAATTTCGGTATCTGAAAGTGCAGACACGAAGTCAGGATCGCAATGCTCTATGTCTGATGCCAGGCGCCGGAGCTGCCGGATCCGCTGCAAGAGCTTCGGGGCGTAGGAAGAACCGCCACGTTCGAATTCCAGAAGGTATTTCGCAACCTCCCAGCCCTGGTTCATTTGTCCGATAATATTCTCCTTCGGCACCCGAACGTCAGTGAAGAATATCGTGTTTTGAATGTGCTCGCCTGAAATCATGACGATCGGATCGACCCGGACACCCGGCGCGTCCATGTCTATCAGGAGGAAGGTGATCCCTTCCTGGCGTTTCCCACGCCCGTCTGTGCGCACCAGGCAGAAACACTTGTTGGCAACGTCAGCATGCGTGGTCCACAGCTTTTGGCCATTGCAGATCAAATCATCACCATCATCTATGGTCGGCATGGTTAAGGCGGCAAGGTCTGATCCTGCCTGTGGCTCAGAATAACCCTGGCACCAGAAATCTTCTCCCGACAGAATTCGCGGTAAATAGTAATCCTTTTGGGCGCGCGTTCCATAACCGATGATGGCGGGACCGCACATACCGATACCCATGGGAGAAAGCGGCGGGGCCCCGGCACGCGCGAGCTCCAGGTCAAATATATAGTGCTGCGCAATGGTCCAGTCGCAACCGCCAAACTCGACCGGCCAGGATGGCGCAGCCCAGCCTCGTTCATGCAGGATGGCCTGCCAGGCCAGGTTGATGTCCTTGTCAGCATAGACACTGGTCATGCGGGCAGCGTAATCCCGCAAGTCGGCGGTCAGCTTATCGGCGAGAAAGTCGCGAACCTCTTGCTGGAATGCTTTCTCAGCGGATGTAAACTCGAGCTGCATTTGGGGGAGTTCCTTGTTGACTGCGCCGGGTGCCTGGTGGGCGCCGGGATCAGGCGATGCTCAATTGGTCGCGCCGGAATTGATGGGGTGTGCCTCGTCAAGCTCGCTATGTATTTCTTCGCTATGTTCGCCCGTTCGAGGTGCTGGTCGCGGCATGTCGGGTGTGTAGCGTTCATACCGGATAGGGGGTGTCATTTCGATCACGCCCCCTTCGGTTGGATGTTCGCGACGGCGAAAGAAGCCTGACGCCTGAAGATGAGGGTCTTCCAGGATGTCCGCCATGTCCCGGACTGCCATGCAGGGAATTCTGGCCGCCCGGAACCGTTCCAGCCAGTCCTGTGTCGTCCGCGACGGTGTCAGTTCGGCGGTTCGCTGGTAGAGCTGGTCCTGATTCTTGAACTGGAGACGCGGGGTGTTCCTGTCCGGGTGCTCGAGAAAGTCCGGATCGCCAAGCACGCTGAACACGACTGGCCATGATGCCGCTGTATAAGGGACGATGGAGATAAAACCATCCGCTGTCGGAAAAGGTTGCCGGTCTGGATCAATCTGCCTGTTGTAACAGACCGGTGCATTCGGTGGATCGAATGTCAGTCCGCCCAGGTGTTCGACCAGCATGAACTGGGTAAAGGCCTCGAACATCGGAACCTCAACGAACTGGCTCTCACCGGTTCTGAGCTTGTGAATGTAGGCAGCCAACGTAGCCTGCGCACCATGTAGTCCGGCGACCTTGTCCGCGATCAGGGAGGGCAGGTACCGGGCTGCACCTGTCCCATCAACCCGCCCCGCAAGCGTTGCCGTTCCCGACGCTGCCTGGATGACATCATCATACGCCTGCAGGTCACCATATGGACCGTCGGAGCCAAACCCTACACAGTGAATATAGATGATCTCCGGATTGATCTGGCGTACGTCCTCAAGGCTGAAGCCAAGACGATTGATCGCATCCTTTCGGACATTGTGGATAAAAATGTCGCTTGATACGATGAGTTTTCGCATGGATTCGGCGTCTGCGGGAACCTTGAGATCGAGTGCAACCGACCGCTTGCCTGCATTCAGGGCGTGATGGCCCGGACTCATACCCGGGGATTTCGCCGGTTTGCCAGAAAGACGGAAGGCGTCTCCTTCAGGTGGCTCCACCTTGATCACTTCTGCGCCAAGATCAGAGAGAATCCGGGTGGCATACGGGCCAAACACGACACTTGTCATGTCCAGAACACGAACGCCCGAAAGCATCGCCTGAGGGTGATTTGGAGCCTTTTCCTGTTGAGTCATCAATATCTGCCTTTACACATAACTGACTAAAAACTAATGCTATTAGTTATTGAGTCAATCTCGTTCATTCGTAACTCCGGGTCACTCGGAACGATCGACGCCAGACATCAGGAGTTTGTCATGCCAACCCTCGTTTTCATCGACTACTCGGGAGAAGAGCGTTCTGTTGAGGCGACAGTGGGTGAAACGGTCATGGAGACAGCGGTCAAGCATTCTGTTCCGGGTATTGTGGCAGAATGCGGTGGTGCCTGCGCGTGTGCGACCTGCCATGTCTATGTCGATGAGGCATATTCTGATTGTGTCGGCGCGCCGGGCGAGGTGGAGCAATCGATGCTTGAGTTCGCTGACGGCGTGCAGGAAAATTCGCGGTTGTCTTGTCAGATCACCGTTACCGAAATGTTGGATGGTATACGGATTACCACGCCTGAAAGCCAGCATTGAGTGCGGGAGCGACTTAAACGGTTAGGTGGCCAACCAGACAATCAGGGGAATATCGAGAGCGGGACGGGATTCAAATTGTTACGTGTCGCTGGTCTGCTCCCGCAGAACTGGTCCGATATTTGAGTGAAAGTCAGCTTCGATTGTGGAGCTGAGAAAGGGTAAGAGAGCCAAGCCTGAATAGATCATCGCGAAGCTGCGGGAAGTAGAAGTCCGCCTGAGCCAAGGTGAGACGACCGGACAGGCCGTGCATGCGATCGGGTCACTGAGCAGACGTATTACAGGTGGTGCAAGGGTGAAGCGGATTAGCAATCGCATTGCGATTGCCCGCGCAACGGCGGGCTTCAGGTCGGCCAGGCCAAGCGGATGAAGGACATGGAGGCGGAAAACCGTCGCGTGCGCAAGGCGATTTCCGATCTCACCCTGGAGAACCTGATCCTGAAGGAGATCCTTTCGGGAAAGTCCTGAGCCCTTCACTCAAACGCAGTGCGGTCAATCATGTGGTAGAAGAGCTTGGCGTTTCGGAACGTTGGGCCTGCCGTATGGTTGGCCACCATCGCGCCACTCAACGTAGGTCGCCGACACCCCACGCCGATGAAGCCGCTCTTACACAAGCCATCATTCAATTGGCAGAACGGTTCGGTCAGTATAGATGCCGGCGGATCACCGCACTCCTGAATACCGCTGGATTGCAGGTGAGTACTGGCAGGGTGTACCGCATCTGGCGGCGTGAAGGGCTCAAAGTCCCGATGAAACAACCAAAACGCGACCGTCTTTGGCTGAATGACGGTTCGTGTATCCGGCTAAGGCCGATGCATAAAGGCCACATCTTGTCGTATGACTTTGTCCGGGATCGTACGCATGATGGCAGGGTACTCCGTATGCTGTGCGTGATCGATGAGTATTCAAGAGAGTGTCTCGCCTCGTGTCGAACGCAGGCTCAACTCCCGGGACGTTCTGGATGTGCTGGGCGAACTGTTCGTCGTACATGGGCCGCCTGAGCACATACGTTCAGACAACGGCCCCGAGTTTATCGCCACTACCCTGCGCGACTGGTTGAAACGGACCGGCGTCAAAACCCTGTATATCGAACCCGGTAGCCATGGGAAAACGGATACTGCGAGAGCTTTAACTCCAAGCTGAGAGGCGAGTTGCTGGCCAGGGAAGTCTTCTACGATCTGCGCGAGGGCAAAGTACTGATCGAGGGATGGAGATGCCACTACAACACGCAGAGACCGCACTCTTCGCTGAACTATTGTTCACCCGGCCAAGCAGCTATCTTGTCCACGGCCCACAGCCTTATATGCTGAAGGCGGCATGAGCGCTGCTGCTTACCAACCACCGACTCTAACTTTAAGGTTGGACCAGTCCGATTGGGCGAGCCACTATCGGATATTCACTCAAAAGTGAGTGAATTCAATTGTGTGCGGGGAGGCGGGGGAACTGAGCTCGCGGTGACAAATCCAGGGAGGCGCATCATTGGGGCAGGGCACTCCGTAATCGGGAGCTATGTTCCATTTTGCCCCCCTATCGTGGAACAAGCCGCCAGCGTCCAAGAATGTCGTATCGGGATTTTCCAACGTGGCTGTGAACGAGCGTGACTTCTCGAACGGGAATTGTGATTTGGGTAATTGGCTGTTCGAACGCACATAGGTGATCCCAGACAAGTGTCACATGAGGATTGATTGGTGCCGTTTTATCGATAGGGTGCCCAGACAATATTGAGAATGTTTGTCTGAGGTGGGTTACGAGTCTGTTTGTTACGTGAGATGAAGCCAAGTCAGCTGCCAGCACTAAAGGTTTCTCGTCCCGCCTGTTCTGAAATGTCAGAAGTCTGTTCAAAGTCAGTCCAAAATCCACGAAACGTATCGCATTACCGGTGAGTATTGAAGTCTGTACAGACTGCTCAGACAGCGAGTCTGCAGAGAGAATGTGAAACAGAGATACGTGCAGTCTATTGCTGGGAATCTGAGGCTTCCGGATTGGATAGCGTGTTCGGAGATCGTTAAAAAAACTCGAAATCTTCTTTGCTTCAGGGAGCGGTACCATGACAGCAAAGAACAGGCCATGCTTTGGCCGCGAAGGTTCTGACGGTAGGCGTGTGTACGGATTTCTAGGCATGGCAGGTCTGTGAATGGAGCGCACCCACCATGGAAACACAGAAGCGCGAACATAACAAGAACAAAAATTGTGGACGATTAGGCGCGACGATTTTGTCACCCCGGCCAGCCTTAAGGTGACCGATCTGTTCCCCGTCAGAGACTATGAGACTGGGCTCCACTGCCGAGCACTAGTTCGATCAATATATGTCTTGGTTGTTTGGGATGTTATGCCTTAGAATATTGGAATGGCGATTTCCTCATTTTTCGAGCCTAAGTTCCAGAAGGTATTGTCAAAAGAAACGGGTTTGAAGCAGCTAAACTTTGCATTTGACCTCAAGGAATGACCAGTTCACCCTTCAGCTATGACAAGAGGTCATCGGGCGTCATTCAGTATACGGTAATAATGCGCTAATTTCGACTGTCTTTGCGGAATGTTGGAGACCTGCTTGATGAACAAGGGATCGGCATCCGCCATGAAACAGTCATCCACTGGGACGATCGGTTCGAAACTTATTTAGCACACAAGCACCGGAAGCGCCGTTCAGAAGCGATGCGGCAAAGTCTGCAATGGCTGGCGCCTGAACGAGGTGCCCGCGAAGGACCGTGGGAAGGCCCTTTGCTTGTGGCGCCCTGTCGTTCATGAGGGAGAAGTCTTGGAAGCTTTCGTCATGAACACCCGGGATAAGGCTTCCACATTTAAAGTTCCTGATGAAAGCAATGAAACGGTTCGGAAACCGGAAAATTCTGATGACTGACAAGGTGCCGATTGTATCGGCCGCCTTGGAGGTGATTGGGAGTACCTTGGTCAGAGGGGGCGCACATCAAGAATTGAGCCGAAAATTCAAACCTGCCGTTTCGAAGGCGGGAGCAAGCTATGTCCCGTTTCCAGCAAGTGCGAAGTTTGTGGAAATTTGTCTCAATCTATTCGTCTGTGTACTACCATTTGAATTATCGAAGTAATATCGAGGGTAGGGCTTGGTTCGGATGGCTACATGGCGTTGCTCTTCTCGAGTGGTCGGGGCTGAGCGTTACCTAAGGTCAACTTATCCAAAAAAAGAGACTGGTTCGAAGTCGTCTAACAGCGCCTCGGCATTGTATCCGGTTGCTGGTGTGCATGACAAAATCGAATAGTTGGAAGTTGGAATCAAGTCGATGCAATTGGTCCCTTAGTCGATGGAGAAATCACTTCTGACAGATTCGGAGGAAGCGGGATCCGCTGTGCATCGAATTTTCCAAATGGACTACAGTTTCCGCGTTGACGCGAGTGGGCAGGCCTTATAAACACCCGCCTTCCAATCCTGTGCCCAGATGGCGGAATTGGTAGACGCGCACGGTTCAGGTCCGTGTGCCGCAAGGCGTGGAGGTTCGAGTCCTCTTCTGGGCACCAAACCCTGCTTCGGCAGGGTTTTTTGTTGTCCGGAATCCCCAATATAGACAGCCGCATGCGCCAATTTTAGACGAGTTTTCGTCTGGTGTCTTGTGATGGAATTCGCCAGCATCCAATTTGATCGACGACGCTATCGATGGCATCTGAGTCTTTCAGGCGCCATCAGTGGAGCCGATGCCATCAAATATCCCTTGCCGCAGGAGTAGATCACTGCCTGAGACCTGCTCGCCTGCGAATAATCGGAGACTGGTTTCTGTTAGTCTGACACGACCTATTGGCGAATAGGGCGCGCGCCCAAGCTTACGCAGTCAT
Organism: uncultured Hyphomonas sp.; assembly: GCF_963677035.1. Classification (NCBI taxonomy): domain Bacteria; kingdom Pseudomonadati; phylum Pseudomonadota; class Alphaproteobacteria; order Hyphomonadales; family Hyphomonadaceae; genus Hyphomonas; species uncultured Hyphomonas sp. The sequence goes on along the minus strand of NZ_OY781472.1, from coordinate 3,567,473 downwards.
GCGGGATGGCATTGTTATAGTTGTTTCAAATGTCCGTCACAAGTCCGTCGCGCTTCTTCTTCAAGAGCTCGGGTATAGACCTGAAGGCGTGACATGCAGGCGAAGCCATCCTGTCCGGACGACACAGTACAGCCCGGTACTTTAGGAGATGCGGTGACCGTACCTGAGCCTGTTGGCAAACAGGACGATACGGCGGATCGTGCGCGTTTCTTGAGTCATCTTTTCCGCCAACACTATGGCGAGCTGGTTGGCCGGCTCAGGAAAATATATGGTGCAGGCCCGCCCGAGCCTGAAGATGTGGCGCAGGCAGCGTTTTCCAAGCTCGCCGGACTGACTGATCTCAAGCGGATCCGGTCTCCGCGGGCTTTCCTGTTCCGGACAGCCATCAATCTGGGGCTGAATTCACACGACAAGCTCCGGCGTGGGCGAAACTTCGTCAAAAGCCAGATGGACGGGGATTTTCCTTCGGATGTGGAAGAAATCTCGCCCGAAACTGTCTTAATGGGAAAACAGGACCTTGAGCGGGTCGCGCGGGCAATGCGGCAGCTCTCGCCAAAGCAGAAAGAGATCCTGTTGCGAAGCAGGTTCAGGGGGCAGACCTATGCGGAGATCAGGAAGGACACCGGCTGGAGTGAAGCAGATATTTCCCGCCAGCTCAGCCATGTCATGGCGCTGCTTCAGGCCGGGCTGGACGGGTAAGGCTGCGCAATGAAAAAGCCTTTGAAGCCGGTCCCGTCCGTGAAGTCCGAATCCGAAAAGGCATTGGACGCGGAAGCACGTGCCTGGGTGCTGTACTTTGCCTCTGGCGAAAGCGAGCCGGAGAAGGAGCAGGCTTTTGCCGTATGGCTCGCGGCGTCCTCGCAGCACCGTGCGGCGTTCGACCAAGCCCAACGGCTGTGGGATGGGATTGCCGAAGTCGATGATGTCGAGGATATTCTGACAGACCAGAGCAGTATCATGGCATTCCAGCCGCGACGGGCGATGTCGCGCCGCCTGCTTCTGGGCGGTGGCCTTGCCGCCGGCCTCGCCTGCGCCGCCGGGATTGGTCTGCTGGTCCTCCAGCCAGCCCAGGCAGATGCCATTCTGCTCTCCACCTCGCGGGGTGAGATCAGAACGTTCACCTTGTCGGATGGCAGTGAGATCACACTTGGCGGCGCCAGCCGTGTCCAGGGTGCATTCTCTGCGAAAGCAAGAGCGCTCCAGCTGGTCGAAGGCAATGCCTATTTCGACATTGCGCGCGACGAGGGCCGTCCGCTGACCGTCGATACAGGTGGTGTGCTGGTTCGGGTTCTTGGCACCCGGTTTGAAATCAAGAAACGGATGGGACAGGTTTCTGTGTCTGTCGATAGCGGACATGTTCGCGTCATGGCTGAAGCCAGTGCGCAGGACCTGCGGGCCGGAGACCGGATCATATCCAATGCTGCGCTGCGCCTCGGCCCGATTGAGCCGTTCGATGCCGAGAAGGAATTGTCCTGGCGGTCAGGCCGGTTGTCCTTCGTAGATACGCAGCTCCGAGATATTGTCGCGGACATGAACCAGTATAGCGCCCGGCCGGTCAGGCTCGCGCCCGGTGCACCGGCGGACATGCGCCTCACCCTGTCTTTCTCGATCCAGCAGATTGATCAGGTGTTGGCAGGCCTGGACGCGGCTTATCCGATCGACGTGCGCGAAAACGAAACGGAAATCGTGATCCTGGAAGAACGCTGACCGCGTCTGCCATGAACCTTTTATGAAGTTCGCAAAATCGCTGAAAGGTGCCACGACCTGATCTGTCTTCTCCCTGACCACGCAGGTGCGTGGCGCGGGTGTGATGCCTCACCCCGCACGGTTCACCATGAGAGGAAAGTCATGAAAACTTCGATCAGCCTGCGCAAGGCGCTTGTTCTGACTGCATCGGGTGTAGCCCTTTGCTTCAGCAACGCGGCGCTCGCCCAAACCGCCGCCGGACAGGATGACACCAGCGTCCAGGAGACGGTCATCATCACCGGCACGCGCGGGGCCCCGCGCACGGCTTTCGACAGTCTCGCGCCGGTGGATGTCATCTCCGAAAAAGCCATCGACCTGACAGCGTCTGACGAAGTCATGGACACGCTGTCCCAGCTCGTGCCATCCTTCAATGTGAAACGCCTTCCGATGGCGGACGGTCAGGTTTTCGTTCGTCCGGCCAGCCTGCGTTCGCTTTCAGCCGATCACACACTGGTCCTGATCAACGGCAAGCGTATGCACCGCTCCGCGCTGCTCGGTTCCAACGGTGCACAGGCACCGGACCTTGCCCAGATCCCGTCCTATGCGATCAAGCAGATTGAAGTATTGCGCGATGGCGCGTCGGCCCAGTATGGTTCCGATGCTATCGCCGGTGTGATCAACATCATTCTCGACGATGAACCCGGCACGAATGCCTTTGCCCAGGCCGGTCAGTACTATGAAGGCGACGGCGAGCAATACCGCATTGGTGGTCAGCAGGGCTTTCAGTTCGACAATGGGTTCCTGAACCTGTCCGGCGAATACACTGATGCGCAGCCGACCTCCCGTTCGCGTCAGCGCGCCGATGCCATCGCCCTGCAGGAAGCGTTTCCGAACCTTAACGTGCCAAACCCGGTGCAGCACTGGGGGCAACCGGAACGTCAGGCCTATCGCTTTGCCCTGAATGGCGCATACGATTTCGCCAATAACGAGGCTTATGTTTTCAGCACCTACGGCTTCGGCACCGGGGTCACGGATTTCAACTGGCGTAATCCGCTGTCCACAAGCGCATTCGGAGACAGCACGGTCGATCCGGACTACAATCTTTCCAAAATCTATCCGGCCGGCTTCACGCCGCGCTTCGGCCAGGACGACAACGACTTCTCGCTGACCGGTGGCCTGCGGAGTGCTGGCGACGGCGCGTTCTCCTACGATCTCAGCGCGAGCTACGGCCGCAACCAGATCGAGTACTTCATGTCTGACTCGATCAACGCATCGCTCGGTTCGGCTAGCCCGACCTCCTTCGATATCGGTACGCTGACCCAGACGGAGTTTAACCTCAACGCTGATTTCGTATACCTCGCCAGCCTCGGTTTCCTGGCAGATGACCTGACCTTCGCCTTCGGTGCGGAACGCCGCAACGAAAAATACGAGATCGGCCAGGGCGAGTATGCGTCCTACGCCGTCGGCCCACTGGCCGCGGAAGGCTTCCCGTCCGGCTCCAACGGGTTCCCCGGCTTCTCGCCTGACCAGTCCGGTTCTTCGGACCAGACCAGCTACGCCGCCTATGTCGATGTTGAAGCTCCGCTCACGGACCGGTGGACAGTCGGCGGCGCCGTCCGTTATGAGGACTATTCCGAATTCGGCAGCAGCACGACGGGCAAGCTTTCGACCCGCTTCGAGCTGACACCGGGCCTGGCTCTGCGGGCGACAGCATCCACCGGCTTCCGAGCGCCGACCCCCGGCCAGCTCTTCTCGGAGCGGACCTCCCAGGGCCTCGACACGACCACGCTGAACATCTTCACCAGCGGCCGTTTCAGCCCTCAGGGCGCTGTGGCCAAAGTGATCAGCCAGCGTGACGGTGTCGACATCCGGGCGCTTGAGCCGGAAGAGTCTGACAACATCACGGCAGGTCTGGCCTGGAACTCCAATTTCGGCCTGACAGCGACGCTGGACCTCTACCAGATCGATGTCACCAACCGTCTCAGCACGTCGGCCACCTTTGCCGTCACCGATGCGGAACGTGCAGAGTTTGTGGCGCTGGGCGTTGCGGGGGCTGAAAGCATCACGCGGGTCAACTTCTTCCAGAACGATTTCGATACGCGGACCAAGGGCCTCGATCTGGTCATGGCCTACAATTTCGCGTTCGGCCCGGGGGAAGTGAACCTGACCGGTGCCTATAACTACAACAAGACCGATGTGACCGGTGGCGACTTCGCGGCGAACACCACCTCTGCTGACCGGTTCGAGAAAGGGATCCCGGAGCATACCGCAAACCTGCAGGCGAATTACACGGTCGGCAAATGGGATATGTTCGGCCGGATGCGCTACTATGGTGAGTGGCGTGACTATTCGGGCAACTCCACCGGTGACATCTTCCAGGACTTCGGCGCGATGGTGCTGTTCGATCTCGGCGCGACCTATCAGGTGAACAATAATCTGTCAGTTCGTGTCGGCGCTGAGAACGTTTTCGACAAATATCCGAACGAAGCCACCTATCAGGCGAGCCGGGGGCTGATCTATTCCCGGAATGCGCCTTATGATACCGATGGCGGCCAGTATTACGTCCGCCTCGATCTCAGCTTCTGATCTCGGGAAGAGACATGAACTTTACCAGACGACTGGTCATGAAGGGCGCCGCTGTTGCAGCGGCGTCCTTTACGACGGAAACTGCCTGTGCCGCTGCGCCGGTGCCGGCCTCGGCAGAGGAGCGCACAGTGCAGGATATCGCCAGCGACGAAGCATTCTGGCGTCCGATTGTGGCGCAATACGATGTCACGCCCGAAATTGTAAATTTTGAGAATGGCTATTGGGGCCTGATGGCGAAACCCGTCATGGAAGCCTTTTTCCGGAACACCGAAAAGGTGAACCGCAACAATTCCTGGTATGCCCGCCGGGACTATTATTCAGACATGCAGCCCATCCATGCTCGCATTGCCGGTTTCCTCGGTGCCGGGCAGGACGAGATCGTTTTCACCCGCAATGCAACGGAATCCCTGCAGGGGCTCGTCAGCGGCTACAACCGCCTTAAGCCAGGCGACGCGGTGATGTATTCGGACCTCGACTACGATTCCATCCAGACGGCGATGGACACCAAGGCCGAATGGGCGGGGGCATCTGTCGTCCGCATCGACATCCCGGAACCGGTGACTTTTGATGGTCTGATTGAAACCTATCGGCAGGCGCTTCAGGCGAACCCGAAGGTGCGCCTTCTGCTGTTGACCCATATCAGCCATCGCACTGGCCTGATGATCCCCGTACGCGAGATCGTCGAGATGGCACGCGGCTTCGATGTCGACTGTATCGTCGATGCCGCCCATTCCTGGGGCCAGACAGATTTCCGGATGGAAGACCTCGGCGCAGACTTTGTCGGCTTCAACCTGCACAAATGGATAGGCGCGCCGATCGGGGCGGGCCTGATGTACATCCGCCGCGACCGGCTGGCGGATATCTCGCCGGACATTTCCGAACGGCCGGAAGGCATCGGCACGATCTATGACCGCATCCATACCGGCACGGCGAATTTCGCGACGTTTCTCACGCTCAAGGACGCACTCGATTTCCACGAGCTTGTGGGGCCGGCGCGCAAGGCGGCTCGTTTGGCCTATCTGCGTAATCTCTGGGCCGAGGAGATGCGAGACGACGACCGGATCGAGATCCTGACGCCGTCAGATCCGCGCTTGCATGCCGCGATCACCTCCTTCCGTTTCAGGGACAAGACGAGCGTTGACGACAACAAGGCCATCGTGAAGGCGCTGGTGGAAAAGCATGGCATCTTCACCGTCCACCGCAGCGATGTGGCCGCGGGCGCCTGCGTGCGCGTAACGCCAACGCTCTACAACACGCCGGACCAGTGCTTCCAGCTTGTGCGGGCGCTGCGTTCCCTGTTGGCGGAAACCTGACGACCGGCGCAAAGCCAGACTGCGGCATTTCGGTTTCACATGCAGAGGAATGACCGTTGAGAGCGGCCATTGTCATCTGCCTGTCATCGCCATCGGTTTCTTAGGGGCGACTCCAACGCGGAATGCGAGGGCCTCCCTGAGGGACCAATGCGATCGGTCTGCCTGCTCCTGCTGACCTGCCTGGCCGCGGTGCTCCCGGCGGTTGCGCAGACTCTTTCCCTGCGCGTGCCGGATATGCCGCTTGCTGACGCGATCAACCTGCTGGCCGAGCAAACGGATTCCGTCATCATGGCGGAAGCAGCAGATCTGGCTGGTCTCAGGGCAGGGCCGCTGGCCGGTCGTATGCAGGTCGATGAGGCGCTGTCGGCCTTGTTGTCCGGCACATCCCTGCGCGTCAGCCAGGATGTTAACGGGGTCTGGATCATACGGCGCCTGCAGGCCGGCAAGGCCGTGCCTGAACCGCCGGCGCCGGTATCCACCGGGGTCCGTCCCGTCCGGCTGCCGCAGCCGGCTTTGGATCTGCCGCGCACTTATGACACGGTCATCGTGACCGGCACGCGAGCGGGCGTGCGGGCCTGGGAGAGCCTTTCGCCAGTTGACGTGTTGGAGCAAAGAGACCTCGCGGCGCCCGTGTCCGATGACTTCTCGGACGTTCTGGCAAACATCCTGCCCAGCTTTTTTGTTCAGCGGCGCCCGCTCAGCGACGGTGCCGTGTTCGTGCGTCCCTACAGCCTACGGAACCTGTCTGCGGACCACACGCTGATTTTGGTCAACGGAAAACGGCGCCATCGCTCAGCCATGCTGAATACAGGCGGGGCACAGTCACCGGATCTTTCGAAGATCCCGACCAATGCCATCCAGCGTGTCGAAATCCTTCGCGACGGGGCCTCGGCACAGTATGGGTCCGATGCAATCGCCGGTGTGATCAACATCATCACCCGCGACGACGCAGAGGGGGACGGTTTTGCGCAGTACAGCCAGTACTATGAAGGGGATGGTATTCAGAAGCGCCTCGGACTGGGCGGCGGAGCGCGCGGACCGGCAGGCGGGTTCCGGCTCAGCCTCGACTATAGCGCTGCCGCACCGACCTCCCGTGCCCGCCAGCGCCTCGATGCCTTGCAATATCTTGAAGACCATCCCGATGCAGACATTGCCGATCCGGTCCAGAAGTGGGGGCAGCCGGAGCGGGAAGATTTCCGGGCTCTTGTGACGGCAGATCGGAGCACCGGTTTCGGCCAGCTCTACGCACTCGTCAATGCCAGTCGGGGGCAGGGCGTGAGTGACTTCAACTGGCGCAGCCCTGCCTCGCCCAGCGTCTATGCCACCAGCGCTGCATTTGGCGATTGGTCGCTTATCGATGTCTATCCCAATGGGTTTACACCGCAGTTTGGGCAGGAGGAGAGCGATCTCTTCGCGACGCTCGGCCTGAAAGGGGTATCTGCGACCGGACTGTCCTATGATTTCAGCGCCGGGTTCGGCGAGAACCGGATCGACTACTTTCTCTATGACACGATAAACGCTTCTATGGGGCCTAACAGTCCGACGCAATTCGACGCGGGTGGCTTGCGGCAGCAGGAGTTCAATCTGAATGCGGATTTCCAAGTCCGGCTCCCTGCGCCCCCTTCCTTTGCTCAGCCGATTGATCTCGCCTTCGGTCTGGAACGCAGGCTGGAACGTTACACCATCGCGGCAAGTGATCCGGCCTCTTATGAAATCGGCCCCGGTGCGGTGGATGGTCTGACCTCCGGATCGAACGGGTTTCCGGGGTATACGCGGGATCAGTCGAAGGCCCATGACCAGTCCAACTGGGCCGCTTATGCCGATGCGGAAGCTCATCCCGGTGACCGTAGCCAGGTCGGTCTTGCGCTGCGTTTTGAGGAGTTTGATACATTCGGCAGCCGCCTGAACGGCAAGCTGTCCTATCGCCGGGATTTGTTAGCGGACCTTGCCGTCCGCGCCACGGTTTCGACAGGGTTCAAGGCGCCGACGCCGGCACAATTGTTTTCAGAGCGAACGTCGCAAGGCGTCGCCCCCGATACGCTGGACGTCTTCACCAATGGCCGCTTCAGCCCCACTGGCCCGGTGGCGGACATCCTCAGCAAACGGCCGAACGCTGACATTTCCCCACTGAAGCCAGAAACTTCCGTCAATCTGTCTTCGGGGCTGGTCTTCCGTCCGATAGACGGCCTGGTCGCCAGCGCGGACTTTTACAGAACTGAAGTCCGTGACCGGATCTTTACTTCGGAAAACTACACGCTCAATATGACTGAACGTGCGCGCCTGGCGGCATTGGGTGTGCGGGGCGGGGAAAGCATAACGGAAGTTGCATTCTACCAGAACAGTTTCGACACGCGGACGTCTGGCATTGATCTGGTCTTGAATTATGACCGGCGCCTGGCCGCTGGCGACGTGACCTTGGGCCTGTCTTTCAATTACAACAAAACAGACGTGCTGAATTCCGACTTTGTCGACAACCCATCCCGGGTCGACCGGTTTGAACGGCTCTATCCCCGTTTCTCGACCCATGTGTCTGCGGGCTTCCGGCGAGGCGCTTTGTCTTTCGATACGCAAATCAGATGGATCGGCTCCTGGGCGGATTATACCAATCAGGACGCCGATTTCATCCAGGAATTCGGCGCGGAACTCTTCGTTGATACGAGCGTATCATTAGAGCTCAACGATAAGCTGACCCTGCGCCTGGGCGCTGAAAACCTGTTCAGCGAATATCCGGACGAAGCCATTCTGGAAGTTAGCAAGGGGCTGATATATTCCCGCAATGCGCCCTACGACACCGATGGCGGCCAGTACTACGTGCGCCTCAGCACGGGCTTCTGATCATCGGACCAGTCCCAGGCATTGTGAGAGGAATCGCGCTTGATTCGGTAAGTCCCCGCATTTGACCTGAGGAAGTCGTGGAGTGGGACCGGTTTCGCTTAGATCGCATAAACTGATTGATGTCTGAGAGCGGTTCGTCCGCGAAAAAACGGAGACCAGTCGGAGTTGCTCCGGCACCACTGTTATGGGCCCAACCCAGATCAGCGAAAAATCTGTGAGGATGTTGCTAGCTCATACCATACAAAGTAGGCTTGGCGCCTATCCCTGACGATGTGCGGGTGACGGGTCGCGGTATCTATGTATACGCGAGTTGTTTGCCGCTCCTATAAGGGCCAGCCTAATCACGCTCACCGCGAGCATTTCTAGTTTGCAAATCCGGTATCAATGAGTCCGCTTAAAACCGCCAGACTTTTGGCAGCATCAGCAAGCCTGACGTTGGCATTGATCTTCATGATTTGGCCGGAAGCCGCCATAGCTGCGACCTCGGCGGAGCAATCTTTCCTGCAGCCGATGGGCCCGGTCGCTGAAGAGCAGGCCGTGCATCTCCTGCGTGTGGTCGCGATCACCATGATCGTGATCCTTCCAGTGCTGATCGGGGTCCCTCTGATCCTGTGGCGCTATCGGTTAAATTCCAAGAAGGCGAAATATACCCCGGAATGGGAGTATTCAGGTAAGCTCGAATGGGCGCTTTGGGGCGTGCCGGTTGTCATCGTGCTCGTGCTTGCCAGTTGGCTTTGGTATTCGACCAGCAAACTGGACCCTTATAAGCCGCTCGGAGAAAATCCGCTGCAAGTCCAGGCAATCGGGCTCGATTGGAAATGGATCTTCATCTACCCGGAAGCGGGCATTGCGACTGTAGATGAACTGGCTGTTCCGGTGGGGCGCCCCGTGGAAATCACGCTGACGACGGACACAGTGATGCAAAGCATGCTGATCGCACCGCTGGCGGGGCAGATTTACGCGATGCCGGGCATGACGACTAAGCTCAACTTCTCTGCCACCCGCGCCGGTATGGCGGAAGGTGAAAATACCCAGTTCAATGGCGATGGTTTCGGACGGCAGAAATTCACTGTGGTCGCGTTGGAGCCTGACCAATACGACGCATGGGTTTCTCACGCACGTAGCGCCTCCGCGTTGGATGACGCAACCTATGCGGTTTTGCGCCGCAGGTCCGTACTTGCTGAAGCAAGGGCCGATCTGGGCCTGACAAAGGATGCAAGCCCGCTCTACTTCAGCGTCCCCGACAGCGCATTGTTCGAGAGAGTCGTGCAGAAATACCATCTATCAGGAACCGCCAGCACTATTGATGAACTCGGCGGCACGGGTCTTCCTCCGCAGGGTGGAGGAGACCGCGAATGAGCCAGCAGACCAGCCCGATCTTCGGCAGGCTCGACTGGAATGTCACGCCGTATACCGATCTCATGGAGAAGGTAAGCAGCAGCACTATCGTGGGTGCCGGGGCGGCCACAGTGCTTGTTGTCGGCGCGATTGGCGCAGTCGCACTCCTTACCTGGATGCGCTGGTGGAAGCCTCTGTTTCGCGACTGGCTGACATCCGCCGACGCCAAAAAGATCGGGATCATGTACATCGTGCTGGCTCTGGTCATGATGGCCCGCGGCATCATCGAGGGCTTCGTGATGCGCGCCCACCAGGCGACGGCGCTGGGCACACTGGCAGCACCGGAAAGCGGGCTCGTTGCGCCTGACCACTTTGCGCAGCTGTTCAGCACGCACGGGACGATCATGATCTTTTTCGTTGCGATGCCGTTGCTGATTGGCCTGATCAATTTCGTACTGCCGCAGCAATTGGGCGCGCGTGATATGGCGTTTCCGGTGCTGAACCAGGTCAGCCTCGGCATGACGGCTGCTGGGGCGGGACTGATCATGATCTCGCTGCTGGTTGGCCAGTTCGGAACCGGAGGGTGGACAATGTACCCGCCCTATACCGGCATTCAATATAGCCCCGGCGAGGGTGTGGATTACTGGCTCTGGGCGATCATGATCTCAGGTATAGGCTCCACGCTCACGGGCATGAATTTCGCGGTCACGATCTTCAAGAAGCGGGCGCCGGGCATGAAACTCATGCGTATGCCGCTGTTCTGCTGGACCTCGCTATGCGTGGCGATCATGCTGATTTACGCCATGCCGGCGCTGACGGTGTCGAGTTCGATGTTGTTGCTGGATCGCTATGCGGGCTTCCACTTCTTCACGAATGCCGCTGGCGGCAACATGATGAATTATGCAAACATCTTCTGGATGTTCGGACATCCGGAAGTCTACATTCTGGTTCTTCCGGCATTCGGCGTGTTCTCCGAAATCTCCTCGACCTTTTCAGGCAAGAAACTCTATGGCTACACCTCGCTGGTGATCGCCAGCATGAGCATCTCGGTGATCAGCTTCACTGTATGGCTGCACCACTTTTTCACGATGGGATCCAGCGTTCCTGTCAATATTGCCTTCGGGATCGCGACGATGGTCATCGGCATCCCGACCGGCGTGAAGATCTATGACTGGATGGCAACGATGTGGCGAGGCCGGATCAGGGTGACCACGCCGATTGTCTATCTCGTTGGCTTCTTAATGCTGTTCGTTATTGGTGGGTTGTCGGGGATCATTCTCGCCAATCCCTCGATTGACTATCAGGTTCACAATTCCACCTTCCTGGTCGCGCACTTCCACAATGTGATCATTCCGGGTGTGCTCTTCGGAATGCTGGCAGGTATCCATTACTGGTTCCCCAAGGCGTTCGGCTTCCGATTGAACGAGACGTGGGGGCGGCTTACAGCCTGTCTGTTCATCGGTGGCTTCCTGTGCACCTTCATGCCGCTCTATGTTCTGGGTCTGATGGGTATGCCGCGGCGGTCGCCCACGTTCCAGAACCCTGAATTCATGCCGTGGATGTATATCGCTGCTTTCGGCGGGGTCCTGATGCTGGCGGCTCTGACGAGTCTGACCTGGACCTTCTGGACGAGCTGGCGCAATCGTGAGCGGCTGGCCGTGCCCGGAGGTGATCCATGGAATGGCGGGACGCTGGAATGGTCGAGCCCGGCGCCTGTGCCCGAATGGAATTTTCCGCTTATTCCCGTCGTGACCGCGCGCGATGACTGGGGCGCCACCAAGCGCGGCGGTGACCCCTGGAGAGGCCCGGATGAATACGTCGATATAGAAATGCCCGCCAACACCTATTTCGGTGTGGTGCTCGCTGGAGCGGCCTTTCTGCTCGGCTTCGCCATGACCTGGCACATCTGGTGGCTGTCTATCTTGAGTTTGTTCACGATGGCCGCAGCACTTTTTTGGCGTGGCCTGCAGGTTGTGGAGCCGGTGATCGTGCCAGCCGAGGAAGTCGAGCGAGCCGACAAGGCGTTCCGCGAAAGGGTCGCCAACCTCCCTCCCGTGCGCCGCGCCGAGGAAGAGACGGAGCAGAACAGAGGCGTTCCTGACATCACGGAGTTTGCGGGATGAGCAAGGCAGAAAACGGCCTCTATCCTGGCCTGAACCTTGGAGGCGGCGAAAGTGAAGCCAGTAAGCAGGCGGAGACCAATGTCTTCGGCTTCTGGGTCTTCCTGATGAGCGACCTCATTCTCTTCGGCATAATGTTTGCCACTTACGCCGCCTATCTGAACCCCGTGGGACTCGCTGGAGGGCCGGGGCCACATGACCTGTTCGATATCAGCAGCGTCGCGATACAGACTGGCCTGCTCCTGCTTGGCGGGGTCGCCTATGGAGGTGTGTCTCTGGCGCTGAAGTACGAAGGTGAAGCCAACAAGGTCATCCTCTGGCTCGTGATCAGCGCGCTGCTCGGGGCGGGATTCGTCTTTTTCGAGATCAGAGACTTCATCGACCAGGCGCATCAGGGCGGCATTCCCCAGGCGAGCGGCTGGCTCAGTTCCTACTGGACGCTGGTGGGGCTCCACGGCTTGCATGTGAGCATCGGCATCCTCTGGATCGCCTCGATGATCACGCAGATCAAGATCCGGGGTCTGGATGACACTGTGAAGATTCGTCTGTCCATGCTGGGGGTCTTCTGGCACTTCCTCGACCTTATCTGGGTCGGTATCTTTTCCTTCGTCTTTTTGGTGCCGCTCACATGACCACGCCCAATACAGGAAAGATCAATCCCAAAGACACCGCAGCGCATGAGCTGCGTAGCTATGCGACCGGCTTTGTCATCAGCCTGGTGCTGACGCTGGCGGCCTTCGCCGCTGTGCTTTCAGATCTGTCCCCGACCCTGAAGATCGTCATTGTGTGTCTGGCAGCGCTGCTGCAGGTGACCACACATCTGCGCTATTTCCTGCATTTGAGCTTCTCTGGAAACCAGTCTCGCGAGGATTTGCTGCTGGTTCTCTTTTCTGCCTGCCTTCTGTCGATCATGGCAGGTGGGACGATATGGATCCTGTCGGATCTGCACGGCCGCATGCATGGCAGCCAGGCTCCCCATGCTGCAGCTGCAGAGCATTCCCACGACCGGGCTTCAGACGACTGAAGACCTCGTCCATCGGAAACCGTTGCATCGATGGGCTGATGTAACGGCTTCCGATGAGGCTGACAGTTCGCGCCAGCCTGCTCCAGAGGGATTGGGCTATCGCAGGAAATTATTCCGCAAAAGATCCACGACTTCCTTTGTCCTGCCGTCGAGAACGGCTTTCATTCCAAAGAGAGCGGTTGAGGCGACCTGAGAGACCTCTATCTTTGGCGGCATCACCAGTTCCATCTGGTTGACATGCACATCAAGCAGAGCTGGTCCTTCGGCAGCCAGCCAGGCATCCATTGCCGTTTCGAGATCGTTGCTGTTTTCAACATGCCAGCCCGCGAATCCGCAGGCTTCAGCCAGTTTGGAAAAATCTGGATTGGTAAGGCCCGTGAAGTGGTCGACCAGACCCTCGACGCGTTGCTCCATCTCGACGAAACCCAGCGTGTTGTTGTGAAATACCACAAGCTTGAGCGGGATCTTCTCCTGCACCAGCGTCAGCAGATCGCCCATCAGCATGGTCAGCCCGCCGTCGCCGCACATGGCGATGACCTGGCGGTCGGGATAGGCCAGCTTGGCGCCCATCGCCTGAGGAAAGCCGTTCGCCATGGTGCCATGGAGAAGGCTGTTGAGGAAGCGGCGCTTGCCGGTGGCCTTGAGGTGACGCAGCATCCAGACCATCGACGTGCCGACATCGGATACAAAGATCGCATCGTCCGCCGCCTTTTCGTTAAGCATGTTGGCGACGAATTGCGGATGGATCAGATTTGGATCGCTTTCCTTGCCTTCATAGAGATAGCCCGCCAGATCCTCGTCCCACTGCTGCTGGTGCTTTTCCAGATGATCGTTATCGGACTTCGCGCCTACCAGCGGGAGAAGCGCGGCGAGCGTCGTCTTTGCATCCCCGACCAGGCCCATATGGATGGCAGACCGCCTGCCGAGATGCGTGGGATCAATATCGATCTGCACGATCTTTTTCGCCTCAGGATAATACTGCTTGTAGGCGAAGTCGCAGCCGATCGAGATCACAAGGTCTGCATTCTCCAGCGCCTCCACCCCAGCGCGATTTCCAAGGATGCCATTCACCCCGACATTGTACGGATTGTTCGGCTCGAGGAATTCCTTCGCGCGCGTCGTGTGGACCATCGGCGCTTTGACCTTTTCGCAGAAGGCCATGATTTCTTCGCGGGCGTCACGGGCACCGATACCTGCATAGACCGAGACCTTCTTGGCCTCATCCACCAGAGCGGCAAGGTCGGTCATTTCCTGGTCATTTGGCCGGCATACCGGGTGAGGGCGGTAGACTTCCCAGTCCGTTTCGTCGTCATCTTTTTCGGAGAACATGTCGCCGTTCACAATGACAACTGCCACGCCCTTCTTGTTTAGGGCAGCCTGTGCCGCCTTCGTTACAATCCGGCGGGCTTGCGAAGGGTGTGAGATGTACTCACAGAAATGCGAATGCTGCTCGTAGATCTTCTTCTGATCGACTTCCTGCGGAAAGTCGAAGCCACTTTCGGTGCGCGCAACGTCTGACGCGATCAACAGCACAGGTGCACCGTTGCGGTGGCTTTCGTAGATGCCGTTGACGAAATGAAGGGAACCGGGGCCGCACGTGCCTGCGCATACCGACAACTCGCCTGTCATGTAGGATTCACCACCCGCGGCGAAAGCGCCTGCCTCTTCATGGCGGACACTTACCCAACGCAGGTCGGATTTGGCGATCGCATCGGTGAAGTGATTGATGGTATCTCCAGGAATACCGTAGACGCGCTTGGCACCTGCCTTTTCAAGAGCATCGACGACGATGTGAGCGACAGTTTTTGCCATATGTATCATTCCCTTTTTCAAAATCACGCTGCCAGCCGAGGACAGAGCGTGGCGGCACCGACGGACGGCTGGTATTCAGGTGCTTCGGGATGACATCTTGATGACCCGCCCGGCGCCTTCGACTGACTAACCTTACATAACCTCTTTACGGCATTGTCAAAGGAACCGGACATGAGTTGGCATATCCTTGCATCTGCTCTCCGGAAACGCGTCAAAGATCAATCCGTTCCTTCAAGACATCACCAAATGCCGCTCAACTTTTGATGATGATGTATGTCTTCCTTCCGCAGTCGTTGCGCCGCGCCGCTCTCCTCAAATCGTGAGAGCTGGTTGTTCGCCGGGAATTGCTCGTCAAGCAAAACGGACAATCTACTTCGATTTTGTCTGATAGCACCCGAGGAGGCAGCCAGTGCTAACTAAATGAATCTGTTCGAGGTGTCTTATAAGCCTGCCATTTCGGTACGAGCCATGATGGCGCCCCTGTGCATCACAACCCTTCCGGCAAGGTGATTGCCAGCTGCGGCGGCCTGACTGGGAGAGGCGCCATTTAACAAAGCGGAAATAAAGGCTGCGTTGAAACTGTCGCCGGCACCGGTCGTGTCTACGGGCGCCAACGGTACTTCGGGGCGAATGTGGCAGGGCGTAGAGTTGTTCTGGTATAGGCTGACCCCGTCCGCGCCACGTTTCAGGCCGACCAGCCCTACACCTGCCTCCATCCAGCGTTTTGCATGGTCCTCTTCGCTCAATGTGCCATGGAGCATGTTCTCGTCGTCGAGAGTCGGCAGTGCGATCGTCACATGCGAGGCAATTGCCTGAAAAGCGTTTGCTGCTTCGGCGCTACTCTTCCATCCGAGTGGTCTGTAGTTGGGGTCGAAAACGACTTGACCGCCTGCTGCCCGGACCGATGCGGCAACCTGGCCGAGTTTCTCACGCCCTTCGGGACCAAACAGCGAAAGGGTAATGCCGGATAGATAGAGCCAGTCCGCCCGCGCTGCGTATGCGAGCGCTTCCAGATGGCCGTCCATACCAAAGAAATCGCGCATCGCCGACTGATCGCGCCAATAGAAGAAGCGCCGCTCGCCTTTTGCGTCGGTCCGGATGGCATAAAGCCCCGGCAGGCGGTGCTCGTGTCTCAGGACGAATGTCTGTCCGACACCTTCAGTGCGCCAATCCTCGAGCAAACTGTCGGAATAGGGGTCCAGTCCCAGCGCCGAAATGAATTCGACCTGTACGCCGAGGCGGGCGAGATAGACTGACGTGTTCAGGGTATCTCCGCCATAGCCCAGAAACGTGTGACCGATTGCGTCCTGCGAGAGCTCCAGCATGGCTTCGCCGATAACTGCCACGGTTGGAAGTTCTGACCCCATTACCAGTTCCACATCGTTCCGTCTTGAAGACGGGCAACGGGGAGTTGCTTAGGCTCGTACGGATAGCGGGCGGCGAGTTTTTCATCGATGTCCACGCCGATCCCTGGCGCCGACCCTGGATGAAGGAAACCGTCTGAGAAGGTGTAGGCGTGTGGGAACACTTCGTCCGTCTCTGGTGTATGCCGCATATATTCCTGGATACCGAAGTTTGGAACCCAGAGATCAAAGTTCAGCGCCGCCCCCATGCAAACGGGCGACAAATCGGTGGCACCATGCGAGCCTGTTCGAACCTGGTACAGAGCGGCCAGCCCGGCAATCTGACGGAGGTGTGTAATCCCGCCTGCATGCACGACTGTCGTTCTGATGTAATCGATCAGTTGGTTTTGGATCAGCTCGCGGCAATCGTGAATGGAGTTGAAGATTTCGCCGACGGCAAGCGGCGTAATAGTATGCTGGCGGACGAGTTTGAAGGCCTCCTGATTTTCTGCCGGGGTGCAATCCTCCATCCAGAACAGGCGATAAGGCTCTAGGCTTTTGCCGAGGCGGCCGGCTTCAATGGGGGTGAGGCGATGGTGAACATCGTGCAGCAACTCCAGGTCGGGGCCGTAAGTGTTCCGGATTTTCTCGAAGAGCATAGGTGCGAAATTGAGATAGGCGGGCGTATTCCAGAGCGTTTCGGTCGGCAATGTTCCGTCCGCCGGCTCGTAATACAGGTCACCGCGTCCGACGCCATAAGCGCCTTTCACACCGGGTACACCAGACTGGGCACGGACGGCCTTGTAGCCGAGATCGACATACCGCCCGACGGCTTCGGTTGTTTCGGAAATGTCTGCACCATTGGCGTGACCATAGACCAGGACACCTTCTCGGGAGGCGCCGCCGAGGAGCTCATAAACAGGCATGCCAGCCATCTTGCCCTTGATGTCCCAAAGTGCTGTGTCGACCGCGGCAATCGCGGACATTGTCACCGGTCCTCTACGCCAATAGGCTCCCCTGTAGAGGTATTGCCAGATGTCTTCGATGCGTCGGGGGTCACGGTCCAACAGGACTGGAATGACGTGGTCTTCCAAGTAGGCAACGACCGCCTTTTCCCGGCCATTAAGCGTGGCGTCGCCGATGCCATAGACGCCCTGGTCGGTTTCGATCTTCAGGGTAACGAAGTTACGGCCTGGGCAGGTGACAATGACACGCGCATTTGTGATTTTCATGAAATTGCGTCCATAAGTTCGTGTGGAGATTATTTGGTGGCGCTTGCGACGATGTCTGTTGCGTTCAACCTGTAGGCTTCGCAGACCAGGTTGACGGTTAGATCTCTGATCAATGTGAATGCATCTTCCTCGTCAATCCTGTGTTCGATAACAAGGTCTGAAAGGAAGCGTGCATCCATGCGGCGCGCAAGGTCATGCCGCGCCGGGATTGAAAGCAGGGCCCGTGTGTCATCATTGAACCCGGCTGTATTGTAGAAGCCTGCCGTCTCGGTGACGTGCTTGCGAAACCGAAGCATCCCTTCAGGGCTGTCGTGGAACCACCAGGGCGGGCCAAGCCGCATGCAGGGATAATGCCCTGCCAAGGGTGCGAGCTCTCTCGAATATGTCGACTCGTCGAGTGTAAAAACAATCAAACTAAGCCGGTTGTCCTGGCCAACAACGTCCAGCAAAGGCTTCAGTGCGTCGACATAGGTTACCTGCTGGGGAATGTCGGCGCCGATATCCGCACCGAAGCGTTCGAACAAACCGGGATTATGATTGCGCACACTGCCTGGGTGAAGCTGCATCACGAGGCCGTCGTCGAGGCTCATCTTTGCCATCTCGGTTAGCATCTGTGCACGAAACATTTCCTGTTCCGAAGCACTTGCTGCGCCGGATAGGCACAATTCGAAGAGAGCTCTTGCTTCAGACTGCTCAAGGTTGGCTGTTTTCGGTGTCGGGTGGCCGTGGTCTGTCGCTGTCGCACCATGCTTCCGGAAGAAGGCGCGGCGAGCGCGAAGAGCATTGAGGTAACCTGCCCATGATGAGGTGGCCTCTCCGGTTAACTCACCGAGTTTCTCAACGTTCGAGACAAAATCAGCGCGGCTTGCGTCAAGGACATCATCAGGACGGAAAGTCGTTACGATTCGGCGCCCCAAACCTTCAGCCTGTAGTTTCCCATGATGAGGCAAAGTATCGAGCGCGCCTTCAGTTGTTGCCAGGAAAGCGACATTGAATTTGTCCAGGATAGCGCGGGGTTTGTAGGCGTCGGTGTGCAGGGCGTCTGTAATCGCATCATAGTAGAGGTCAGCGGTCTCTGCAGTCAGTTTCGCCGTAAGCCCAAACACTTCTGAGAAGACATGATTGAGCCAGATGTGCGACGGCGTACCCAGAAACAAGTTGAAGTTTTCGGCGAAAATCGACCATGATTTGCGTGGGTCTGTCGTGGAGACTTCACCTTTTGGTGCGACGCCG
Source organism: uncultured Hyphomonas sp. (assembly GCF_963677035.1). Taxonomy (NCBI): domain Bacteria; kingdom Pseudomonadati; phylum Pseudomonadota; class Alphaproteobacteria; order Hyphomonadales; family Hyphomonadaceae; genus Hyphomonas; species uncultured Hyphomonas sp. Next base: position 3,548,951 of record NZ_OY781472.1, on the reverse strand, counting down.
AGGGCTTCGAGTGGGATGCCCTGACTGTAAAGCATGCGCAGGATGTAATGATCCGGAACGACCAGGCATTCGGTCGCATTTGAGAAATTACGGTTTTCGGAGAACCAGCTCGGGTCGGTGTGACCATGCGGACTGATAATCGGCAGGTCAGCTACGGATTGGTAGAGACGGCGCGAGAGGTCGCGTCCAGCATTGTCGGGGGAAAAGAAGCGGTCAGGATGCAGGCGAAGAGGCTGGCTCATGGGTGTTTCCTTTCGGGAAGGGCTTGTCGCTTCGCATCCTCTGATGGAGATGGTCAGGAAAAGCACTGCAGCATCGAGACACCGGTGTCTGTAGTATTAGTGTACGAAATTTGCAAGTTTCCAAGTGAAGCGGAAAAGCGAGAATGAGCGAGAGCATGTCAACGAGCGACAATACGCCGGAGAAACGCACCATATCGCGGGTAACGATTAACGACATTGCGCGTCTGGCGGGCGTCTCGAAGAAATCGGTGTCCCGTGTCCTCAACGGTGAGCCGGGCCTGTCTATCAAAACCCGTCAGCGCATTCAGGCGATCATGAAGCAGGAAGGCTATGTGCCCAGCAGACAGGCTAGGGCCCTCGCTGGATCACGCTCCTATCTGATCGCGATCGCCTACAATAACCGAAACCCGAGTTTCATTGTGGATCTCCTGCAAGGTGTCCAGGAGGTCGCGAGTGAGCGCGGGTACGAAGTAGTCATGCATGAAGTGCGTTCGTCTGGCGCGGACATGTTGGCGGACATTAGCCGGTTTATGCACCGATCTGGCTGCGATGGGTTGATTCTGACGCCGCCCCTGTCGGAGGCGCCCGAACTGATTGGCGCCTTCGGCGAGGAGAACTGGACAATCACGCGCATCGCTGGCGATGATGTTGGGTCGAAGATCCCCCAGATCCGGTACGATGACAGAAATGCCGTGCTGTCAGTCACGCGGCACGTCATCGATCAGGGGCATTCCAGAATCGCGTTTCTGGGAGGTCCGAAAGAGAGTGGGCCGACTCGCCGCAGGCTTGCTGGCTTCAAGGACGGGATGAAGACCAGTGGTTTAACGATCGAGAAGGCTCTTCTGTTGTGGGGTGACTTTACTTTCGCTTCTGGCCTGCAAGCGGGAAGAGAAATACTGGATTTGGACAAACCGCCCTCGGCTGTTGTCTGCGCCAACGATGCCATGGCTGCGGGAGTCATGCACGCCGCTCGGGAAAAGGGGCTCCGTGTCCCCGCGGACATCTCGGTTACTGGCTTTGACGATTCCCTGCTGGCTGTTCAGGTTTGGCCACCGATGACCTCGGTCGCGCAACCGGTTCGGGCTATGGCGGAAAAAGCGTGCGGCCTTGTGATTACTGGAATTGAGGCTGGCGAGTCTCAAGATTCTGTCGTCGAATTCGACCACGAGCTCAAAGAGCGCCAGTCTGTTCGGAATCTTTCGAGAGATTGAAGGGGCGCAGGCCGATTTAAGTTCTCCTATCTTGCTTTACGTCACCGGTTACCTTAATCACGCATTAGAATGCGAAAAGCACGATCAAGGAAACGAGGCGTCGAACGGAGGTGAATCTGTCTGCTATCAAACCAGATCGACGCCAAATGCTGGTGGGAGGCGCCGCTCTTTTAGCGTCAGGGTGTTCCCGTTCCGATTCGCTTGTTTTGCGTGGTGCCGATACTCACCCGGAGGGCTATCCCACCGTCGTTGCCGTCCAGCATCTTGCAAGTCGGCTAGAGGAACTAAGTGGTGGGCGTTTGAGGGCGAAAGTGTTTCCGGGCGGACAGCTCGGCGAAGAAAAGGACACGCTCGAAATCACGATATTCGGCGGGCTCGATTTCAATCGGGTCAACATGGCGCCGCTCAATTCCTTCGCACCGGAAACGCTTGTTCCCAATCTGCCTTTCATTTTCCGCTCTGTTGAACATATGCGAACGGCCATGGATGGCGCTCCCGGGCGGTTTGTTCTTGAGTCCCTTCGGCCGCATGGTCTTGTCGGTCTTTGCTTTTACGACAGTGGCGAACGAAATTTCTATTCGACCAAGCGGCTCATCGAAACACCGGAAGATCTCGCCGGAATGAAGATCAGGGTACAGAATTCTGATCTCTATGTTGCGATGGTTGAGGCGCTGGGTGGGGATGCAACTCCCATGGCATTTGGTGAAGTGTATCAGGGGCTTTTGCAAGGTGTTGTAGACGGCGCGGAGAACAATTGGCCTTCCTATGAGAGCACGCGCCATTTTGAAGTGGCGAAATATTACAGCCTTACCCGCCATGTCATCGCACCCGAAGTGCTGACCATGTCGGCAAAGCGCTGGAATTCCCTAAATGACGAGGACCGTGATTTGATCCAGCTTTGCGCGGACGAAAGCGTTGGCATTATGCGCAAGCTTTGGGATGAACGTGTCGCAAGATCCAAGGAAATCGTCCTGTCATCGGGTGTCATCGTTGGTGAACCTGATCTGGCGCCCTTTCGTGAGCGTGTGCGGCCCGTCTGGCATAAATATCTCAATACACCTGAGCTGCACGCGCTGGTTGAATCCATCGAAGGCATGAGCGGCACATGATCCGTTCACTGTCGCGTCTACTTAGCTTGTCTGCGCTATTCGTGTCTGCGACTGGGTTGATCCTGATGACCGCCATTATCGGTTGGCAGGTTTTCGCGCGATATGTCCTCAATTCATCGCCATCTTGGACCGAACAGGCCGCGCTCTACCTGATGCTCTGGTTCATCCTCTTTGCCGCTGCGGCCGGCGTTCGGGAAGGGTTCCATATACGTATCAGTCTTTTGCAAGATTCGGTCGAAGGTACGGTGCGCCGAGTGTTGTCTCTGGTCTGCCATGCCATCGTCGGCCTGTTCGGCTTGTCGATGGTGATCGGTGGCAGCGAGTTGGTCAGCGCAACCTGGAGCCACACGATTCCGACGCTGGGTCTGCCGCGCGGATCGGCCTATCTCCCAATCGCTGGTGCGGGGGCACTGATCCTGTTCTTCGCGATTGAGCACATACTGGCGGAACTGTCCGGGCGGGAGGTAAAACCGCTATGGAATTGATTGTCCTGCTGGCACTGCTTGTGCTTTTTCTGGCCATGGGTGTGCCTGTCGCGTTCTCGCTGGGAGCATCCTCGCTTCTGACCTATTTCCTGCTCGATATTCCCGCCATTGTAGCATTCCAGAGAATGGCGGCGAGCATGAATGTTTTTACGCTCATGGCCATTCCTTTCTTCGTCTTCGCCGGCGATCTGATGGCGCGGACCGGAATCGCGGAGCGGCTTGTCCGGGTGGCCGAAGGCGCCTTTGGACAGGCGCGGGGCGGACTTGGTCAGGTAGATGTTGGCGCATCAATGATGTTCGGCGCCGTGTCCGGATCGGCCGTTGCATCGGTCTCCGCGATGGGCTCGACGCTGATGCCGATGATGCGCGAGAAAGGGTACGACAACGACTACGCCGTCAATGTGACTATCACCGCCGCCATACTCGGCATACTTATACCGCCTTCGCACAATATGATCATCTATGCAGCGGCATCTCCCGTGAGCGTCAGCGTCGGTGATCTGTTCCTTGCAGGTATTGTCCCGGGCCTTCTTGCGGGCGCCGCGCTCATGTTCGTCGCCTGGCGTGTCGCTGTTCTGAGAGGCTATCCTGCTGGTAAGTTTCCTGGCTGGCTGCCTTTTGCAAAGGCGGCTATAAAAGCCCTTCCGGGATTGCTGACCGCATTCATCATCGTCTTTGGTATTCTGCTTGGTGTTTTTACGCCGACCGAAAGTTCAGCCGTTGCTGTGATCTATACAATTCTGGTTGGCGCGTTCGTCTATCGGACGCTCGGCTTTAAGCGTTTCCTTGAGGCCGCCTCAAGCGCTGTCCGGACGACAGCCATGGTCATGCTGATTATTGGAGCCGCCGGCATGTTTGGCTGGCTTTTCGCACTGCTGGAGGGACCGGCGATGCTCGGCGCGGCTCTGACCTCCGTATCGGACAACCCGGCAGTCATCATGCTGCTGATCCTGATAGGCTTGCTGATTCTGGGTGCCTTCATGGATATGGCCCCGCTGATCATCATCACGACACCGATACTTCTGCCGGTGGCGATGGATGTTGGCGTCGATCCCGTCCATTTCGGGATTGTTATGTTGCTCAATCTCGGTATCGGACTTGTGACCCCGCCAGTGGGATCGGTGTTGTTCGTCGGATGCGCCGTGGCCAAGGCGAAACCTGAGCATGTGATCAAGACGATCTGGCCATTCTATCTGGCGCTCATCTTGGTTCTTCTCCTTGTGACTTTCATCCCGTCACTGTCTCTCTGGTTACCTTCGAGGTTTGCATGACCGCGCGATTGTCAAATTCTGTTCTGGACAATCTTCCAGCCGACATTGCGCGCCCCGATTATGACCGGAACCAAGTGAAGGCTGGCGTCCTGCATTTGGGTGTGGGGGCTTTTCACAGGGGGCATCAGGCTGCGTATTTCGACCGCCTCCTGGCGGAGGGTGACATGGCTTGGGGTATTCGGGGGGCATCGCTTAGAAGTGCCCGCGTTGCAGAGCAGCTCAATCCACAGGACGGCTTGTTCACTTTGCTCGAGAGGGAAGGCGAGCAGCACTCGGCCCGCATAGTCGGATCCCTGCTGGACGTGATCGTCGCGTCCCGGGACCCCGGGGGGCTGATTGGGGCGATTGCCAAACCGGACGTGCAGGTCATCACCATGACGATCACGGAAAAGGGCTATTGCCTTGATCCGGCATCGGGTGCGCTGCAGCTTGGGAATGCTGACGTGGTCCGCGATCTGTCCAAAGAGGGCATGCCGACAACCGCCCCCGGTTTTCTGCTTGCCGGATTGAATGCCCGGAAGCAGGTCGGCCTTGGCGGGTTCACCATTTTGTCTTGCGACAATATTCCGGAAAACGGTGCGCGCACGCGGGATGCAGTTCTGGGGTTTGCCGAAGCGATTGACCCTGGTCTTGTTTCCTGGATTGAGGACAACGTTGCGTTTCCTTCTTCAATGGTGGACAGGATCGTACCGGCGACCGTCGAAGAGGATGTCGAATGGCTAGAGGCACGATTGGGGGGGATTCGCGACGAAGCCATGGTTAAAACCGAACCGTTCACTCAGTGGGTGGTTGAAGACCATTTCACAGGGGCGCGGCCCGCGCTTGAAACCGTCGGCGTTCAGATGACCGGGAATGTTGCACCTTGGGAAATGGCAAAGCTGCGCATGCTCAATGGCGCCCATTCTGCGATTGCTTATCTCGGCGGGCTTGCCGGGTACGAATATGTACATGCTGCGATGATGCGCCCGGAATGGGCACGGTTCATCAACCGGTTATGGGATGAATCTCAAGCCACGCTGCAGCCAATTCCCGGGTTTGATATCTCTGCCTACCGCCGGTCGTTGATGGCGAGATTCCAGAATTCTGCCCTCATGCACCGGACGCATCAGATTGCGATGGATGGAAGCCAGAAACTGCCTCAGCGTCTGCTATCTCCCTTAAAAAGTCTCAGGCAGGCGGGCCATAGGGCGCCTTCGATCATCCTGGCCATTGCGGGCTGGATGCGTTGGCAATCTGGGCGGGATGAAACCGGCGCTTCGATCTATGTTCAGGATCCCTTCGCACAGGAGACCGCAAGGATTGCGGGAGAATTTGCGGACCGACCCGGCGATCTCGTCAGTACCCTTCTTTCTATTGGCCAGATTTTCGAACCCTGGGTTCGTGAAGATGAACAAACCGTCGATCAACTGGTCGAAGCTTATCGGAGAATCTGCGAGATGGGTGTGATTGAAGCAATCAAGTGTACAGATTGAGCGCCTGATACTCTCTGGCGTTATAAGGCTTGATATGCCTGTTCTGTCGGCCTGCATACAATGCGGTTCTCAGTATAAAACTGCCCTCAATGTTGTCGGTTAGCTAAGCATCTTGTCGAGCGCGGTTCACGTCGATCTCAGATAAGCGATTGCAAACTTTGATCTCCCTGGATCATTCGTAAAAGTAAATTTTTGTGCTGTTGTCTTTTGGGCACAAAGAGCGCGCCCATTATAAAAAAACAAATACAAAACAATGGTTTGATGTATGCTTCTTGCGTCTGTTTACTCCTTGGACTGGCGCCCCACAGTAACGATGTCGAACGAAGCTGCTTGCCTTAGGACACCGGTGACGTTACCAAGTGGTAGAATAATTGACATATAAATTACCTGGGAGGCGTAAAAGTCATGAGAATCAAAATTCTAGTTGACCGCAAACTGTTTCAGACAACGTCCGCGCTTGCGATTCTGATGTCGTCAATTGCTGTCGTACCATCGAGCGCGTTCGCCCAGGAGGTAGCACAATCCGCTCCGGCCGAAGCTTCCAAGAAGCTCGAAACGGTTCTCGTTGTTGCCAACAAGCGCGAGCAGAACATTCTGGATGTACCCGCGGCAGTTTCTGCGGTCTCTGCAGAGTCTCTTGAGAATGCCGGAGTGGCGGAGTTCTCCGATCTGACGCGGGTGTCGCCTTCGCTTACAATCGACGAGGGGGACAACACAAACAATAGTTCCATCAATCTGCGTGGCATAGGTACGTATGCGTTCAGTATTGGTGTCGAACCGGCCGTTTCCGTAATTGTCGATGATGTTCCGGTCGTGCAGCAAGCGCAGGCCTTCAATACCCTGAACGATATCGAGCGTATCGAGGTCCTGAGGGGCCCCCAAGGGACCCTGTTTGGTAAGAATGCTTCGGCAGGCGTCATAAACATTGTGACCGAAGCCCCGAGCGATGACCTGACCGGGTCTCTTGAAGCGATACTGACCGATGATGGAGAGGCCAGGCTGAATGCCTCGCTCTCAGGTCCGATTGGCGATGCCGTCGGCTTCCGGTTGAACGGCTACACCTTCAAGCGCGATGGGTATATCCATAATTTGACCACTGGCCATGACCTGAATGATGACGAAGGTTGGGGGCTTCGGGCAAAGTTCACTGCAGACCTCAGCGAGCGGCTCGCGGCGCGGTTGATCCTCGATTACTCCAAGCGGGATGTGAACGGAACTGTGCCCACCTATCGGCTAGTCCCGGACGGAGCAGAGCTACTTGGTTTGGTGCCCGCGTCGGAAATTCTCGATGGAATCACGCCGGGTGAATCGAACTACAACGTACGTGCTGACGATGAGCCACTCTCCAACAACGAACAGTTCACAGGATCGGTAAAGTTTTCTTATGATCTGGGGCCTGCAGAGCTTGTGTCCATCTCGAGCTACCAGGATTGGAACTACAAGTTCGCCTATGACGTGGACGGCAGCGACTATAATCTTGCTGGCCTGCTTTCCGGTGGTGCACTGTCGGGTGGGATTGTTCAGAGCGGCCCATTCGAAGCAAATCAGTTTACCCAGGAATTGCGCCTGGTTTCCACTGAGGGTGGTGCATTCGATTATTTGGTAGGACTTTGGTATTCTGACTCTGACACGTCGCGGGCATTTAGCCGACAGCCGGTATTTGTCGCAGACTGGGACGCCAAGTCCGGCACGAAGAATCTGGCAGCCTTCGCGCAGGGTACGTATTATATGAGCGATAAGTGGAATCTCACTGCTGGCGTGAGAGTCTCCGATGAAAAAATAAGCGTCGAATTCAATGACTACGCCGGAGCCGAACCGCAGCACTATGTCGGAGATGATTCCGAGACGGCAGTTACCGGAAAGCTCGCGCTCCAGTATGAATTCGACAACGGTCTGACAGCATTCGGTACAGTTGCTACTGGCTACAAAGGGCAGGGTTACGATGTATCCTCAGGCTTTAACCAGTCGCGTGCTGACAATCCGGTCGGGGCTGAGCATTCGGTCTCGTACGAAGCCGGACTCAAGGGGCGTATCTTTGATGATACGACCCAATTCAGCGCCGTTGCCTTCACGACCACTTATGAGGATTATCAGGCTCAGAGCTCGGAAGAAGTCGACGGTCTTGCGGTCTTCAGGTTGAACAATGTTGGTAAGCTGAGAACACAAGGTCTTGAATTTGATTTGGCCAGCCAGCTGAATAACAATTGGCGTCTCGACCTTAGCGCGGCGCTGATTAACGCCACGGTGAAGAGTTTTCCGGGTGCGCGATGCTACAATGACCAAACTGTTGAACAGGGATGTGTCGGTGGTGTGCAAGACCTGGCCGGTACGGATCTGTCCAATTCGCCGGACGTGAAGGTTTCCATTGGTGCGACCTATGACACGGTTCTGCCCTGGAACGACATCAACATGACCGCCAACGCGAATTATACTTACCAGGACGATGTGCGGTTTGACCTGTTTGGAGACCCCCTCACCACTCAGGACGGATATGGCATCTTCAATGCGAATGTCGCCTTCTCGGATATGGATGAGCACTACCGCGTTTCCTTCTTCGTACAGAACCTCTTCGAACAGGAATACGCGTCATCTATCTCGAACCTGTCCGGCCTCTTTGGCGGTACATCGGTTCTGTTGCAGATCAAACCCCGTGCTTCGCAACGCTATTTCGGCGTTCGTCTGAAGGGCAGCTTCTAGATCGACCCTACTTTCCTCCCTGCTCGAAAGAGCTTGCCCCGGCCCTCCGCTTGTTAAAAGCGGAGGGCTTTTTCTTTGGTGGTCCAAGTCTGTTCTTTTTTTGGGGGGGCTATCAGGGAGCCGCTTCGGCTGGGCGCAGCGGTGCCCGTACGTTCAGGCAAGCCCAGACGGGATTGAGGTGTAACGGGGCCGTCATCTGATCGTGGCGGCGTCATTGTGGTATCTGGTCCTTGCGCCCATCGCCCCTGCGGCGGCGTTGTGCGCCGTCTGCCCACAAGTGCGTATCGAAGGCGTAAGGAGGACCCGAAACTTCCAGCTTGTGCCGATTATCCCAGGCGTCGCGATCCTATTCTGGTGATACCATAATTGCTGAGACGATTGCATCGCCCGTCACGGGTTGGAATTGCAGGCTGAGGGGCCCATCCTCGACGCTTGCAGAGAATGTGCGCTGGACTTCCCGCAAGGGGCCCCCGGCTGCCGAAGCGATATCGAAGTTCCTGAGAACAGGCTGACCGTTTGAGATCACGTCAAACGTACGTTCATCAGGCGCAAGGTCTGGCTCCATGAAGATGAGCGTGACCTTGTATTTGCCCTGGGGCAGGGGAAGTTCATAGGTGAAATCACCTGAACGATAGGTGGCATCCAGCAGCCGGTTGCGCGCCCCGGTAATATCGGGCGTAACTGCTGGTTTGCCCCAGGTGCCGGCCTCGTCCGCCGATTCTGCGGTTCCCCCATCGAAGAACGTATCGGATCCGAATGTCTTCTCGTCGTCATGCGCTGCCAGCAGAGTGCCGGCATCGATGTTGTATGAGGTCTCCAGATTGGCGGCGAGCGACCAGGTCACCTCGTCCGAAACCTCTTCGTCCTTGAAGTGCCCTTTGGCGACAAGCGTGTTGTCACCTGCGGCCAGCCGGACCTGTGGCCAGATACACACGGACTGAATGCAGGAATCTGCCGGCCCCATCGAGACGCCATTCACGATGAGTTTCGTTTCAGGCGCGTTTGAATAGACCTTCACATCGGTCACGGCATAGGCACGGTCGCCATATCGGCGTCCAACCAGATAGACGGTCGGGGTGCCGGACCAGTTTGCCTTGTAGAAATAATAGGCGTCCTTCTTCACCTGGCGGTCATAGGTCACCAGTCCCTTTGTGTTGATATCGCGCGCATCGCCTTCTTTTCGGATCGTCGTGGCGAAATCGAAACCGTTCCAGACCCAGCTCGCCCAGATATAAGGGCGAGCGGAGATGTCCGCCCACGCTTTTTCATGGATCAGATTGAAGTATCCCTCTGGCTGGTTGTGCCCGCGCGAGTCCGGCGGGCCACCAGTCGGGTCATCCGTCTGGAGAGAAATCGCGCCGCCTGCACCATATTCCGATATAGAGAGGGGCTTGTCAGGCCGCATAGCATGAAGCGTATCCAGCTGGCTTCCGAATTGCGATGCGTCGCCATAATACCAGCCATAATAGCGGTTCACGCCATACGCATCTGTCACGTTGGCAACCGGGGGCGTTTTGTCATCCGACATGGTCTCAACGGCATCGCAGCAGTTTGCCAGAACGCTGTCCCTGAACGGGTCTTCTTCTGCCGCGATTTCGGCCAGGTCACGTAGCAGGGGCATCGGATCGGGTATTCTGCCGCTCTTGTCGCCGATAAAGGCCGGGAGCAGCGATCCGAAGTCGACTTCATTTGCAATGCCCCATACCGCTACCGACGGATGATTGAAATTCTGGTGGATCAATTCCTGCAATTGGAGTTTGGCATTTGCTTTGAGCGCAAGATTGGTCTCGGTTTCATCGGCCCCGAAGTCCCAAAGCGAGACGAGAGGTATCTCGTCCCAGAGAATAATGCCGTTCTTGTCAGCGAGATTGTGGATCGGCTGGCCATGCGGGTAGTGGGCAAGACGAATGGTGTTGGTGCCCATCTCCTTCATTATGTCGAGATCGCCGGCAACGTCTTCTAGTGAAACAGCCCAGCCCTTTCCTTCACGGTCCTGGTGATAGGCCACTCCGTGGAGAGGTGTTTGCTTGCCATTGAGGAACAGGCCCATTTCCGGATCGATCGTGATCTGTCGAATGCCAAATGGTTGATCGAGCAGGTCCAGCTGGCGCCCGGCCGGGTCAGTCACTTCTGCACGCAATGTATACAAATAGGGATCGGCCGTTCCCTGCCAGAGCCGGGGTGTCGGCACAGTGAGAACCGTTGCGAATTCGGCAGTCTGGTGCGCATCCAGTAATGACGGGTCGAGCAATTGTGTCGCAACAGTGTTGCCATCGGCATCAATGAGAGACACACGCAGCGAGATTGGTCTGGCTTCGTTTTCATCGTTCGAAACGAGCGTGCGAACCGAAACGTCCGCCGCCTCCTCGCGCAGTTCGGTTGTCGATGCATACACTCCGGGGCCGCCATGGTCATTGAGGGCAATATGCACATCATTTGTCGAGACCAGCCGGACGGGCCTGTAGATGCCGCCATGAACAAAGAAGTCTCCGGCGATCGGTAAAACATCGGCGGTTGGGGATCCGGGTTCGGGCTTCGAATTATCGGCCATCACGACAAGCCGGTTTGTTTCGCCCAGCTTGATGTAATCCGTCACGTCAAACCGGAAGCGCGTAAATGGACCGCGATGTTCACCCAGACGATGACCATTGAGCCAGACTTCGGCGGTCCGGCTGACGGCATCAAACTCCAGCCAGTGGCGTACGGGTTCGGTGCCGTCTGGTCCGGTAAACTCAAGGCTATACCAGCCTTGGCCCATGCGTTTGTCGACATTGTCAGCGGTATTGATATGGGGCACCAGGTCATTGGTGTAATACCCGACCCGGTTCCATGTATGCGGGACGGAGACAGTCTCCCAGTCATGAGTATCCAGATTGTCTTCGAGGGGCGGGTTATTCAGGTTCGCGAATTGAAATTTCCAGCCATCGCTCAAGGTTTGAACGGTCCGGACTGGTTGAGAGACTTCCTGACTGGCAGGGCCGGATACCTGAACACAGGCAGACAGACTGAGCACGAGTGTTCCTAGAACGAAGCCAATTAGCGATGTGCGGCTCATGTCTGAACTCCCTCTAGGATACCGGTGTCGTTATCTGGGACCTTAAGCCAGTCTCCCTGAAATTCAAGCTTGCAGGCCGCCGCCGAGCGATATTCAGGGGAGTTCACCGGCTGACCGGGCCGCGTGCCGACAGGGAAGGTGGCGATGGGATAAGAAGATGGTAGCGGGCGGGGCTGAACCACTCGCCCACCGGCCTCTGGCAGTTGCCGGTTACGATGCGCCGCCGGGGGCTTCCCTGAACAGGAGCTGGAAGACTGTTTCGATATGCTGCTCGATCATCTGTTCGCTCTGCATATCGATCTTGAAGGCGGCTGATGCCTCCCGCGCTAGCACAAAGGGGAGCTGGCACATGCCGACAAGCGCGTAGAGAAAGGACACGATGGGCATTTTGGGCAAGTAACCGGTGTCCATAACGGTCTCTATCAATGGCAGAATGCTGTGGTGGTTGTTCTTGACGAATTGCTCGACCATCCAATCGAGGCGCTCGCCACCCCGAACCGTTTCTGCGATCGTAATCCGGGCGTGCTCCGGATGAATGGCGCAGTATCTGACATATTGCCGGACCATCGCTTTCAGCTGCTCGACCGGATCCTGGCCAGGCGCTTGTGTCGGCAGGATCACTTCCCGCGACATCCGCTCAAACATCTCCTCAACGGCCGCTCGCCAGAGCTTGTCCTTGTTGCCGAAGTGGTAAGTGATCATCGGATGGGTGACGTTCGCCTTCTCCGAAATGTCCCGGATGTTCGCGGCTTCAAATCCCTGTTCCGCAAAGCTGCTCAGGGCCGCGTCGAGGATTCGGGCGCGGGTTTCTGTCGAACGGTCTTGTTGAGGGGGCCTGGGGGTGCCCGGTGCGAACGTCATTAAAACGCGACCTCCATTAAACGATCTACTCTACAGGCATGCGCAACTCTGCATAAGCAAATCATGCCAGCACAAGAGCATTAGGCGACCACGTGCTGGATTTTCCGTGTCTCGGCAAGCTTCTTGCCGGATCCTTCTTATCCGGCAAGGGGGAGCGGGTAGCCCTGAGCGGCAGAGGCGGTCGTTCCAAACCCGGTCTACCAAATTCGAGCGGAAAGCTTGACGCTATCTCTTGGCTGTGAAAATCTTCCAATTGGTAAAATTATAATGGAATGGCCGGAGGAGACCGAAAGAATGATGTGCGATCCACCGATTGATTGAACGCCGCTGCGACTGCGAGCCGCCTCCACCACCAGAACACTCAGTTGCCGCCGGTGCGGACACGAAGACCCACCAGCACAGTAAAACACACCAATTCAAAAGATAGAGAACCACATGCCTTCACCCAGATTGGGCCAGATTTTTGTCACCGCACTTTCACTCTTGCTTTTGGAAGGGGGCGCTTCGGCGCAGCAAGCTCAGATTCCGGAGGCCAATTCGAAAGCGCTTGCAAAAGCGAAGGCCACCGAAGCTCAGATGACCGATGAAGAGCGCACAGCGTTGACGCTTGGATGGCTGGCCATTCCGTTTGGTGATATTGTGCCGCCTGAAGAAGCGAGGCCCGGTGCTGGTTACGTATCAGGTGTCCCGCGTCTGGGCGTTCCGGCGCTGTTTGAAACGGATGCCAGCCATGGCGTCAGCTGGGTCGCCGGGTCACGAGGGAATGGTGCCACGGCGTTGCCGTCAGGCATCGCCCAGGGCGCGACATGGAATCCGGAAATCGTTGAAGCCGGCGGCGCGATGATCGGCAGCGAAGCGCTGGCCAAGGGCTACAATGTTATGCTGGCAGGCGGGATCAATCTCATGCGAGATCCGCGCAATGGGCGGACCTTCGAGTATGTTAGCGAAGATCCTCTTCATGCCGCCCAGATCGGGGCTGCAGCCGTCCGAGGTATCCAGTCGAACAATATCATCGCGACCCTGAAGCATTTCGCCATCAATGCTCAGGAGACCGGCCGCCATTTCATGAATGTCGTCATCGACGAAGATGCATTGCGTGAGAGCGATCTGCTTGCCTTCGAGATGGCCATCGAGCAATCGAATGCCGGCTCGATCATGTGCGCATACAACCGGATCAACGGGCCGTTGAGCTGCGGCAGCCGTTTTCTGCTGACGGATGTGCTGAGAGACGACTGGGGTTACAAAGGGTTTGTCATGTCGGACTGGGGTGCCGTAGAGGCGCTCGACTTTGCCCTTGCCGGCCTCGACCAGCAGTCAGGCGCGGCTCTGGATGAGGGATTGTTCTTCGGCGAGCCCCTGAAAGAAGCCGCGGAGCAGGATGCTGTCTATGCGGATCGTCTTGGGCAAATGGTACGCAATATCCTGTACGCGATCTATGATCATGGGCTGTCTGCAGACCCACCGGAAATCAAGGCCGTTGACCGCCAGGCTGATGAGGCCGTTTCTCTTGCTGCGGCACAGGAAGCCATCGTGCTCCTCAGGAATGAGAAGGGCGTCCTGCCATTGTCCAGCTCCGTAGGTTCAATCGCTGTCATCGGCGGCTATGCCGATGCCGGTACGCCCGTCGGCGGCGGATCCTCCCGCGTCCATAGCGATGAAGGCCCATCCGTATCGGTGCCGATGCTGCCGGGTATCGAGCCTTATGTGGCGCATTTCATTAATCAGGAATACAACCGCGCCTCGCCATTGGCTGCGATCCGGGCGGCGGTGCCGGATGCGGACATTACCTTCCGGGACGGCCGGTATGCGTCTGAAGCTGCGATGGCAGCTGCCGATGCGGATGTGGCGATTGTGTTTGCCACCCAATACATGACCGAAGGATATGACGTCCCGGATCTCTCTCTTCCGCAAGGACAGGACGAACTGATCGCCGCCGTCGCAGCAGCCAATCCAAATACGATTGTCGTATTGGAAACCGGCGGACCGGTTCTTATGCCGTGGAAAGACGATGTCGCCGGCATCGTGGAAGCCTGGTATTCCGGTGCACGCGGAGGGGAGGCGATCTCAGATGTGCTGTTCGGCGACGTGAATCCGTCAGGGCACCTGCCGGTGACTTTCCCAGCCTCGGTCGACCAGTTGCCCCGCCCTGTGCTGCATGGTCTCGACTCTGTCGAATTGAGCTTTATCGGTGCGGGAGCGCCCGGGCAAACGCTTGACGTCGATTACAATATCGAGGGTTCAGATGTTGGCTATCGCTGGTATGCGCGTAAAAAGTTCGAGCCGCTTTTCCCATTTGGATTTGGGCTCAGCTACACCGATTTCGATCTGAGCGGTCTTGAGGTTCGCAAGCAAGGTACGGGAATATATGCCTCCTTCGTGATGAAGAATACAGGCGCCTCTCGCGGGGCAGATGTTGCTCAGCTATATCTCGTGTCTGTTGATGGAGAGACAAAGCAGCGGCTGGTCGGTTTTGTGAAGCAGGAGCTTGGTCCGGATGAGGAGCAGGGCTTTAGTCTGCAGATTGATCCACGTCTGCTGGCGGAATGGAAAAATGACAATTGGCAGGTGCCAGCAGGCCGGTACGAATTCGCTTTGGGCGAAGATGCCCGGAACCTGAGTGAGACGATGGCGATTGTCCTGGACGGATTTTATATTTCGTCTGATGGCAAAACGATTGTTCGTTAACTCTGGCCAGTCAGAGGAAGTGGGACTGAAGTGGCGGATGCTGGCGCCCGGCCGCTGAAATTCACGGACGTCCCCTTTTTCGCTAGCGAAAACCTTTGCTCAAAATGGCCACCACCATTTAAGTTACTTCGTTCGTGCACTCGGGGGGCGGTGTCAGGGGGGAGCAGAACATGGATTTACCTGGAGCGAAACGGGTCTGAACCTTGCCAGTCCAGAATGACCAGTTTCAGGACTGGGCTGCTCTATCCGCCCGCAACCAATAGGTGCCTTAAGACACCGCTCTGTGAGCCGGGCGGCGGGTAGTCAGCATACAGCGGTAAGCTTCTTGATTGCGAGTTCGGCGATCGCGGCATCCTGTGCGCCAAGACCTGTGAGGTCGGCAATCGCAATAGAGTGCTCCTGCAGATCTATCACGCGTTGGCCGAGCAGCACCTCACCGATCTCGATGATTGGCGGTGGGCCGGTCCGGGCTGACGGGGCGAGCCCTGCACATTCCCCATATGCCATGCACTGCTGCGTCGAATCTGTCAAAATCAGATCGGCGGCAGCCATCACATCCTTTGAAACTTCGGTCTTGCCAGGAGAGTCTGCGCCGATGGCAACAATGCGGAGGCCAGGGCGGATCATGTCACGCGTAACCAAAGGACGCTGGGAGGGGGTTGTTGTGACGATGAGGTCGCATGCTCGCGATAGACTGGAAAGGTCGGTCTCAGACGTCACTGAAAATGGTGAGTCCCTGAGATCTTTCGCCAGTTGCTCAGCGCGCTCAGCGTGACGTGCCCAGATCTGAACATGTTCAATTCCAAGGTGCCGGGACACCCAGATCGCGTGTAGCTTCGCCTGTGTGCCCGCGCCGACAATTCCCAACGTCTGGATGGGGGTAGGTGCAATAAGGCGAGCTGCAATGGTGCCTGCCAGAGCCGTTCGCAAATCCGTGAGGGCGCCATCATCTGCGAGAACACAGATTGTGTGTCCGGTATCGGCATCGAACGCCATCATCACGCCATTGCTGGACGTCAATCCGCGCTCGGGATTCTTGTAGAAATTGCCCGCCATTTTGACGACGAAATAGGGGGACGTGCCAATATGTGCAGATTTTATGTGAAAATCGCCCGGCGGTTCCTGGAACCGCAAATGAGCAACGGCGCCCGATTGAACATTCCCCAACGAATAGTCACAGAATGACGCCTCGATCGTTTTGATGGCAAGAGATGTATCTACAGCGTCCAGAATGCTGTCCTTGCTGTGGACTTGCATCGTTCAGTTCTGCTCTTGCTTGATGGCGGTAAGCTCATTGTAGATTGTTGCGCGGCTTACGCTCAGGATACGTGCAATATAGGCGGGCGCGCGGCGTTGTTCCAGGGCGCCACTTTCTTTCAATGCCAGGATGAGTTTCCGGCGGGCGGGGCGATCAATCTCTGCGATCCGAACGTCATTCTCCGAACACCAACGGGCAACAAACTCATTAATGCGTTCGTGCCAGTCGTGGACGAATAGAGCTTGCACATCGTCTGTTCGCGGTTTCGCGCCAAGGAATCCATCGAGCGCGATACGTATCTGATCAAACTGGCTGATATCAACATTGATGCAGAAAAGGCCGATTGCTTTCTCCTGATCGGTCAGGACGATCGAGATACATTTCAAGCGGCGTCCATCCCAATTCGTTTTCTCGTAGGGGCCGACCAGGGCCTGAGATACGTCGAACTCTATATCCTCAAGTTGCGATGGGTCGCCGGGCGTTCTCCGGGAAATTGAGTTTGCAATATGCGCAACGCTTTCGGTCGCAAGATCATGCACAACAACCTCTGCATAAGGAGCGAAAACGGCGGCAATGCCATCAGCGACAGCAAAGTGAGGGCGAAGCGCAGGTGAATAAGCTTCTGAATCCGACAGCTGTATCAAAGTTCTCTCCAAACACTGTTGACAAAAATTCTAAACTAGAATTACCGTCAATTGCGTCTTCTAGCAAGTGGAATTTCTCGAATGGAACGGCCTGAGCGTGATCCCGGTAATTTTCCGTCTTCACAAGACGGGGAAGGTCAGGTCGGCCTTGGTTTCCTTGCGGATAAATCACACCAAGCTCTTACCGTTCTCCGGCGCCGAACACCGGCAAGTCCCCTGATAGAGAGCCGGGTCCTCTCCGACTTGACCGGCGCTAAAGTCTTACTGAAATGCGATCAAATGCTTCCGACGGGCGCGTTCAAGTTTCGAGGCGCATTCAATAAGCTTATGTCGCTCCCTGAGGCTCAGCGCCAATTGGGGGTGACAACTGCGTCGACTGGCAATCACGGTCTGGCCGTCGCGACGGTGGCGGCAGAGCTAGGTATTACCGCGACAATACATGCGCCAGAACATGCGTCGCGTGCCAAGGTGGATGCCATTCGGGCCCTCGGTGCAACGGTCGTCCTGCATACAGCAGACCCGCTGACAATAGAACTCGAAGCCAGACAAATTTCTGAACGGATGGGGCGGGTCTTTGTATCACCCTATAATGATCTCGAAGTGATTGCTGGGCAGGGAACTTGCGGGCTTGAAATCCTTGAGGAAGCGCCGGTGGACGCGGTCGTTGTGGCAGTTGGTGGCGGTGGTTTGCTTTGTGGGGTCGGAGCTGCGCTGCGGACCGGGTGCCCGAATGCGGAGTTGCTGGCGGTCTGGCCCGAGAATGCGCCAAGCTTGTTTCAGTCCATGAAGGCCGGGCGAGCTGTTGACGTGGACGAATTCCCGACACTGGCAGATGGTACGGCGGGCGGCGTTGAGCCGGGGTCCGTTACAATTTCACTTGCGAGCAAGATTGCCCCCCGTTCGGCTTTGGTTTCTGAGCGGGATATTGCTGCCGCCATGGTGCTTCTGGCGCACGAAGAGCGGCTGATTGTTGAGGGCTCAGCGGCCCTTGCTGTAGCCGGGTTCATTGCATGCGCACAAAGCTTTGCGGGCAAGACGGTAGCCATAGTACTTTGTGGGCGGAATATATCATATGAGAAGTTCGAGCAGGCTCTCGCAGTCGGCAAAGGTGTGTAATATGTCGATGAGTACGAGAGCCATTAGCCTGATTGCGGGCTTGCTGCTTGGAAGTGGGTGCGCAACAGCGCAGCAGGATTCAGCGGCACCTTACGATGGGCGTGTTTCTGAATTCTATTCATGGGAAGAAGTGGTGCCCGAGATGCCGGGAGAGATGCTTCGTAAGGCGCCTCTTGCGGACGCGCTTTCTATCCCGGGTGCCGCGCGGGCTGAGCGGATACTTTATTCCTCTACGAATGGGATTGACGACCGGACACCTGTCGTCGTGTCCGCAGCGCTATTTTACCCGCAGGGAGATATGCCCGAGGGTGGCTGGCCGGTGATCGCTTGGGGACATGGCACAAAAGGAGTTGCGGATATCTGTGCGCCTTCCTGGACTGGCATGACACATCGTGACCGGACCTATCTTTCAAAATGGTTGTCCGAAGGTTTTGCGATCGTTGCTTCGGACTATCAGGGGCTCGGCACGGCCGGACCACACCCCTATATTGCCGGACGGGCCGCGGGCTATTCGATTCTGGATTCCGCGCGCGCAGTCACGCGCTTCACGCCGGAGCTGTCAAACAAGGTTCTCCTGATGGGGCAATCGCAGGGAGGTGGGGCTGTCACGATCGCTGCCGCCTATGCGCCAGAATATGCCCCTGAGCTCAATATTATTGGCGTTGTCGCAACCGGCGCAGGAATAATCGATCTGGAAAGGCCAGACTTGCTCGGCGATTCCGAAGCAAAGATCGATCCAACGTCTGCCTATGCGCTTTATGTGGTGCGGGCATTATCGTTGCTGGATCCCAAACTCAGGCCTGAAGACATGCTTACACCGAAGGCGCTGACTGTTCTGCCGCTGGCGGATACGCGTTGCGTGGCGGACCTTGAGTACGACGTGACTATTGCAGAACTCAACTGGTCAAAAACGCTGAAGCCCTATGCTCTCCAGGTCATCAAGGAACACATAAACTTCTTGAATCCGCCCGAGACGGGTTATGCGGCGCCGTTTTTCATGGGGACGGGGGCGGATGATATCGATGTGGCGCCGGAATTTCAGGAAGACCTCGCCCACACAATATGCCGTACGGGGGTGAGCGTCCAACATCATGTCTATAAAGGCGAAGACCACAGCACTGCATTAAACGCGTCGCTTGAGGATTCGATTCCATTCGTTCGAAGGCTGATGGTAGGTGGGGCCGTCGAGAACACTTGTGGGTCAGGCGAATGAGTAGGCTTCCGCAGTTCCGAACAAGCGGTACGAGCCCGCGTAAGCTGACGGCCCGTGTTGTTGCGCTCTGTGCTGCATTCGCCATGGTCGCGTCTTGCGTGACATCAGTAAGCAGAGAAAAATTGGTTGAGAGTGGGAGTGATAACGCAATGTCGAAAGAGACGTCTGACAGGTTCTGGATTGCAGACACCATTTCACCAGAGGCCAGGGCAAAGATGGAAGCACTGGTGAGTTATGCTCGTGCGTATCAGACAAATGAAATGCCAGCAGTTACATCCGAAGACTGGCAAGCCCGGCGGCAGGTGCGGGAGCAGATGATGGAGGTGTTTAACGCCCCGATGCTTGAGCGGCTGAAGCCGTCAATTGAGGACGTCGAGCTCGGGGGGATCCCTGCTTTAAAAGTCACGCGAAATAAGCCGGGCCCAAGCAAGAGTAAAATCCTCTACGTACATGGCGGAGGCTTTACGTACCTTTCTGCCAGGTCATCACTTAAATCGGCTGTGCTGATGGCGGAAGCGACGGGTGATACGGTATATTCGATAGACTACACGCTCGCCCCTGAAGCCAAGTGGGACGAGATCACGATGCAGGTTATTACCGCTTATCAGGCGCTCCTGAACGAGGGATATCGTGCAGACGAAATCGGCTTCTTTGGCGACTCCGCGGGGGGCTCCATTGTTGCGGGCAGCACATTGCGACTAAGAGACATGGGGATACCGATGCCAGCGGCGCTTCTGCTTCACTCTCCTTCCACAGATCTTACAGGAGCCGGCGATACGTTTACCACGCTCGCATTTTTTGATCCCGGTCTGGAGAAAGAGGACACCCTCTACCGATTGAGCCAGTACGCTGGATCGGACGACCGGAAGAATCCCTATGCGTCGCCAGCCTATGGAGATTTCAGAACCGGATTTCCTCCGACGCTGATCCAGACGGGTACGCGGGAGATGTTGTTGAGCGATTCTGTCCGTCTGTATCAGGCGATAGAACGTGACGGCGGGGATGCTGTTCTGGATATCTATGAAGGCATGCCCCATGTCTTTCCGTCTCTGTTGGACGGCACGCCGGAGTCCGACGCAGCATATTCAAGAGCGACGAAATTCTGGCATGAGTACCTCAAGCCGGAGCCGCCTGCTTAAGACAACACCGTATAATGAGAATAGAGTTTTGTGCCTCCCTTCTGTGTGGGAGTGCTGATTTCTTCAATGCGGAAACGACCTCAACAGCGTCACTGACCCAAGCGTCAACCAATCGTGAAGCGACGCAATTTTCAGCGGTCCTCTGCGCCTCAAACCATCACAATACATCATCCAAATTCAAAATCAGATCGGGGAGTAATAAAATGACTGACTTAACAAAGAGACTACTTGCAACAGTAGCAATCGTTCCGGCTGCTTTTTTTGCGACATCATTCTGTGTCGCTGCGGCACAGGAGTCATCTGCATCTGCGAAATCATCCGATGCGGATCAAAGATATGTTCTGAACAGCGTGACGGTTACGGCCAGTAAACGTGAAGAAGATATTCTGGATGCACCCTATTCGATTTCGGCAGTAACCGGCGAAGATCTTGAGAGGGTCGGTGCGAATGAATACAGGGATTATCTGACGACGGTGCCTGGTGTCGCGCTGGTTGAGACGGGTATCGGGTCGAACAATGTGATCATTCGTGGTCTGGCTACCGCAGCCGGAGGAAGTACTCTCTCTGGCACTGTGGTCACCTATTTCGACGAAGTGGCGCTCAATGATGGTACTGGAGCGATTGAGGTCGAGCCTGTCGATATTGAGCGTATTGAAATTCTACGCGGACCACAGGGCACCTATTATGGTGCCGGCTCTATCGGTGGAACATTGCGGATTATTCCAAACCGCCCACAGCTTGATGACTATTCAGCATTGCTGGTCGCGACGGCCAGTTCTGTCAACGGCGCAGATGACTTAGGGTCGAACCTCACTGCGACGGTCAACCTTCCCATCGTGGAAGGCAAAGCCGCAGTCCGCGGCTCTCTCTATCGGCGCGATGAACCAGACTATGTCGACAATTTGCAGATGGGTGAGAAGGTTGGGGGCGGCACAGTCTCCGGCGGTCGCCTGGCGCTTTCGCTGGAGCCGACAGAACAAATGGACATCCTGTTCCAGGTCATCAGTCAAAGTACCGAGGCAGACGGGCAGAGAATCCGGGAGCCGTTCGAAAATCGCGGCAATGCTCAGAGGCGCCGCGGCGATGAGTTTGGCGATACAGATTTTGATCTGTACAATTTGAACGTTGGGTATGAGTTTGACACGGTGCGCCTGGACTCGGTCACGGCCTATTATGAGACTGATTTCAAGGGGCGCCGCGATGCGTCCCTATTCGATGGGAATGTCCAGGCTCTTGCCGGGCCTCCCGGCCTGTATGGCCTGAATTCATACGATCTCTATGCAGATGACACGGTAAAGGGTGACGTGTTTTCACAGGAGCTTCGGCTGGCGTCTCAGACCGAGTCTCCGGTTCAGTGGCTTGTGGGGGCCTTCTATCGCAAAGAAACTTCGGACCGTGCCCGCATCTTTACCGAGGATGCCCTTCTGGGAAAGATTCTTGAGATTGACCGCGATATCGACACCACGCAGTGGTCCGGGTTTGCGGAAGCGAATATTGATCTTCCGGGTGCGTGGGGCCTCGACCTTGGTATCCGTTACTCCGACTATGAACAGGACGTCACAGTGGATGCGGACTCCGGTACGCAGGCCGAGAAAGTGTGGACACCACGGTTCAATCTTCGCTTCGAGCCGAGCGAAGACCAGCTCTACTATTTCCAGATCTCCAAGGGATACCGTCTCGGCGGGTTCAATGGCGCGCCGCCAAATCTTCCAGGCGTCAACGTACCCAATGAAGAACAATATTACTCCTACACGTCTGATTCCCTTTGGAACTACGAGGTCGGCACGAAACAGGTGTTCGCGGGCGGCCGGGGGAATCTAAGCGGCGCGGTCTTCTTCGCCGACTGGACGGATATTCCTATCTATCTGACGCTTGCTGGCGGAGCCTATACACCACTGGTCAACTTCGGCAGCGCGACCAGTAAGGGGGGGGAGGCTGAGTTCAGTTACTTGCTCAAACAAGGTCTCACGGTCAGCCTGAATGGCTCGTATGTGAAAACAAAACTTGATGGAACCGCAGGGTATAAGTCTCAGCGGCTTCCAGCATCTCCTGAGGTTATGCTCAATCTCGCATTGGCTTACGAAAGGCCACTCCAGAATGGGTGGACGATGTATGCCAATGGCAATGCCAATTATGTGGGCTCTTACAAGTCACATCTCTATGAAGAATTCAGAGACAACGTGATTGCCAATCAGCTGGATACACGCTTCGGTGTTACAGAAGACAAGGAAGTGGGGGACTATACGGTCGTCAACGCGAGGGTGGGCATTCAGTCTGATTCATGGGATTTTTCGGTGTTCGCCAAAAATCTTTTCGATGATGACACCGCTACTCTGTCTAATGCCTTCTCTTATGCGGGCGCCCCCGCTGAATCGTTCGTCATGCCTCAGACGTTTGGTGTGAGTTTGAAGAGAAGCTTCTAAATGCCTGGAGGTGGGGCCAGATCTGCTAACTGGCTCCGCCTCTCATCGCCTCTATGGTTGGACAGCGCGCGACCCGCGGTGTTCAAATCGTATTATTCCGGCTCCATCGAAGCATACCAGAGAAGCCTATTTGAACATGCCGGGAAGAGGCTTAGACAATGGCTGAAGATGCAGATGTTCCTGGTGGCAACCCCGGGCTGGTGCAGGCGCTTATCCCTCTGGTGTGCCTGTTTGCCCTGCTGACGCTTGCTGTTCAGGTTTTTGGAGATGGGGCGACCAGCGGTCCGGTGCAGGTTGCACTTATGTGCGCAGGATTTTGCGGTGGTCTGGTTGGACTACGCAACAATGTTTCCTGGAGTGAACTCGAAAATGCTGTATCGAGTTTGTGTAGTATGGTTATGGTCCCCGTGCTGCTACTGCTCTCGATCGGCGGTCTGATCGCGGTCTGGATCGCATCCGGTGTCATTCCGTCCCTCATCGTATATGGGGCTGGCCTTCTGCACCCTTCTTTCTTTTGTGCAGCCGCTCTCGTTATCTGTGCGGTTGTTTCCCTGGCGAGTGGGAGCGCCTGGACAACTGCAGCGACATTGGGCGTGGCGTTGGTCGGGATCGCACAAGCGTCGGGGATCTCGCTGCCTGTCACAGCCGGTGCCATCATTTCCGGTGTCTATTTCGGCGACAAGCTATCGCCGTTGTCCGACACCACGAACCTCTCATCGAGCATGGCGGGCGCCGACCTATTCGTACATATCAGATACCTCCTCTCGACCACGCTTCCCGCATTCATGATTGCGCTCGTTTTCTTTCTGGCGCTGAGCTTCATGTCCACCCCGGAAGTCGATACGGCACAACTGGAACTTCTGACATCTGAGCTGAATGAGAAGTTCCGCGTCAGCGCCTATCTGATCTTGCCGATGTTCGGGCTGATTGGACTGGCGATCCTCCGGATGCCGCCGCTTCCGGCCATCGCAGTCTCTATTGTCATTGGAGTGCTTATTGGTCTGATTTTTCAGTCGCTGGAAGCGGGGCAGGGGGTGGCCCAAAGAATTTTTGGTTATTGGAACATCGTGGCGACCGGATACCATACCGATTCCGGATCTGCTGCGGTGCAGGCGCTCCTGTCACGGGGGGGCATGGAAAGCATGTTGTCCACAGTCTGGCTCATCATCTCAGCGATGTTCTTTAGTGCCATGATGGATCGCTCCGGGTATCTTGCGAAAATTGTTCAGACAGTCATCGGCCTTATGCGAAAAGACCGGCATATTTTTCTGGGTGCTGGCGTTACGGCCCTGGCAGGAAATATCGTTGCTGCTGATCAGTATCTGTCCATCGTCCTGTCAACCCGTATGTACGTCGATGAGGTGCAGGCACGCCGGTTCCAACCAGAGATGTTGTCACGGACGGCCGAAGATTTCGGAACGGTGACATCTGCGTTGGTGCCATGGAATACTTGTGGCGCATTCATGTCCGCGACGCTTGGTGTCGCAACGTTCTCATATCTACCATTTTGTGTTTTCAACATTGTCAGCCCAGTAATCGCTGTCTTCTACATTTCTACGGGGCTGGCAATCCGGCAACGTCCTGAAGCGGATGCACTGAAAAGGTCTGTTTCGGAAACCGAATTGTCTCCCCGGTAGTTTCCAGGCCTGCCGGGTCAGCTTTGGGAAAATCAGTCCATTCTCGAGATCTTTCCGGAGTTTGGCATTGCGAATGTCCAACGCTATGCGTAATCGCCTGCCTCTCATGCTGGCGATGGTGTCAGAGAACGTTTGAGACCTGCCGCAATTTGTGCCACGCGGTAACGTCACAGGCCCCTTGTGGGTGGGGCGTGGGTCGGATGCCGGCTGGTCGTATTGAGGTTTGAAGGATAGCCCCCATGGCAGGTCAAAATGGAAAGACAACCAGGGAGGCGATGCTTGAAGCAGCCCAGGACATCCTCGCGGACAGCGGCCTCGAGGCGCTGAACTCGAATGCAATTGTTGAAATAGCCGGCGTGACACCCCCCACTTTCTATCACTATTTCCCCAACAAGCATGCTGTCCTGCGTGAGCTGGGCATGCGGATGATGGACGCTCAGAATGAAGTCCTGAGGGCAGACACAGGTCTTATGATTTCAACTGAGGCTGAACTTGAGGCGGCCTGTTTCAATTCAATTCAGAAGTCGTACGAGATGACCCGGGCTTTCCGGGGGGGCTATGCGTTGCTGGTTTCCCTGCGTGCGGTCCCGGAGCTGAAAGAGGTGAGGCTGAACTCCCATGCGGAGATGGCCGAGCTTCTGACCAATTATATGATTGAGCAGAAGCTTTGCGACGACTTCGGCGCCGTCGTGGTGCGCGCAAGACTTGGTGTTGAAATGCGCTACGCCGCCATTGAGATGTTGTTCGAGACGAATTTCAGGCATGAGCAAACCGTACTCGAATACACGGCCAAGGCGTTGACCCGTGTCTATGATTTCTTCTGACACTTAACGGGGCAGGCTATGTTGTCGAGCTTGTGTCAGCGCCATGTGAGGCGGCCGCACTCTTCACGCCAATCATGAGTATGCTTCCAGCGACAAACAGAATGGCAAGGCTGCCAAAGCCGATGCGCTGGTTGTGCGTGAGGAACGTCGCAGCAGCGACCAGACCGGGGCCAAGCCAGACCGTGACCGTGCTCGTCATTGCATAAATCCCAAAGAAGTGGCCGATCTTGTCGGGCGGACTTAGCTGAACAAGCAGGGACCGGCACGAGCTGTATGCGGCGATGATAAGCGCGCTTATTGGAACAATGGTCACGATGTAGATCAGGTCAGCAGAATGCGTAAATGCATCCCGGTCGGCAGCTTCGGTGGACAAGGGGATCAGGCCGAACAGGATCGAATCTTTCTGGATTCCGATCTGGAAAAAGAAGAGGGCCGTAATCGAAAAAAGCTCAAACAATATGGCGTTTCTGGTTCCGAAGAGCCGGTCTATGGCACCGGCAGACAGGCCCCCGACCACGACAGAGCAGGTGGCAATAATCCCCATCATGGCCGTTTCACTTTGCCGCCAGTCCAATGTGCCGGCGACATAGACCGCGCTAATGGCAAAGAGGGCGTTCAGGCCATCCATGAAAACCATCCGGGCGACCAGGAACCGCATGATGTTGGGATATTCTTTGAACAGGGCTTTTGTGGCTTTGATGGGCTCCCAGGTTGTCGGAAAAAATCGCGCCGTCCGCCAGTTGGCGCCAGGATGATGGAAGTCCGGCATGCCCAGATAGAAGGGGACAATGAAGACAAGCATCCAGACGGCACTGAACAATCCCGACAAGCGCGCGATATCGGTTTCGGCAAGACCGAAAGGCGGTGATCGCATCAGCGCGATAATCGCAAGAAGAAGCACAACCGCGCCAAGGCTTCCCAGTGAGAAACCCAGGCCCGAAATGACGGAAATCTGGCGCACGTTACCAGCTGCAGGCAGCAAGGCGTTGTGGAAAAGCTCGGTTATTGAGTAGGCGCACCCCGCCAGACCAAGCAAGACCATTCCCAGTGGTATGGAATAGCTGGCGCCGGGCACAACGAATCCCAATCCAGCGCTTGTCACAGCCAGCAGCATGATAAGGCCGAGCAGTACAGGTTTCTTCGCGCCGCCACGATCCATGAAGCCCCCGAGAAAGGGGGCAATCAATGCCATGGCCAGCCCGGCGATTGTTACAGTTGAGCTGAATATGGCCTGTCCGCGCGCGCTGTCTCCGATGACCGTCTCAGAGAAGTAGGCGGAAAAAACATAGAGGACGACGACATAATAGAATGGGCTTCGCGCCCAATCGAAGCTGGCCCACCAAAGGCCGGTCATGGGCAGAACGCGTGTGTCAGAGTTGAGTGATTGCGTCATTTTTTGTCCGCCCGATGCCTGTGGTATAGTATTTACTATAGACTTTTTTTGTCATCGGTGGCATCGAGTGTCCAGCACTAAGTTCGGGAGGCGCGGTCTGGAGATGACGGCTTATCTTTTTCGGAATGGACCAATCGTCACAATGGACGAGTACGGATCAAGCCCGGACTGCATGATCACACTTGATGACCGGATCGTCTTTACCGGTGTTTTGGCTGATGCCCTTGAATGGGCGGACCAGCGCGGTGTGTCGGTAACCGAATACGACCTGGGCGGCGCGACAGTATTGCCAGGCTTCATCGATGGGCATCTTCATCCTTTGCCCATGATCTTTTTTGCTATGAACGCCAATTTCGAGGGCGCAGAAGACATGGGTGATGTCCGCGCCAGATTGCTTTCGCACGTGGGGGAGGTCGAACCTGAGGAGTGGATTGTTGGCGTGCAGTATGAAGGCAAGAAGATGCCAGCGGGGCAGGTCCTCTCGCGCCGGGAACTTGATGAAATTTGTCCCGACCGACCTGTTCTCATCTATGCGCGTGACGGTCACTGCGTGATCGTGAATTCGTTTGTCTTGCAACAAACCGGCATCAACGAGACCACACAGGATCCGGATGGCGGGAGTATCGGCCGGTATGATGATGGTACGCTGAATGGCCTGTTTCATGAAAAGGCTGCAGGCCTGCCGCTTCAGCACATGCCGCGCCCCTCGCGAAAACGCATGCTGAAGGCCAGTGCCGGAGCATTTGAGGCGCTCGCTGAAAATGGCATCACATCTATCGGGGCCATGCTGCAAAGTGATGAGGAAGGACCGGGAGGCGCCGCTTCGAGCCGGGAAAGCGTATTCTTTCCGAACATACGCCACCTTATTCCTCAATCCGTGTATTCCATTATCATCGGCAAAACACTGGACGGGATAAATACCCTGGTTGAGTCATCCGCCGATATGGATGACAGTCCGTCAAAACCGCGTGCGTTCAAGATATTTGCGGACGGGACATTCGGTTCGTGTACAGCGTGTATGAGCGAGCCCTACGCCGACAAGACTTGCACACACGGGTATATGACGCTTTCTGATGACGAGATTTACGGCCGTATGACGGCGGCCCATCTCGCCGGATACCAGATCTGCATACATGCCGTTGGGGACCAGGGAATCGCGAACTGTGTGGATCTGTTTGAGCGTCTATTAGAGGAATACCCTCGGGATGATCATCGGCATCGGATAGAGCATGCGTCAATCGCTTCCAAACCGCTTATCCGGCGGATAGCTAAGCTGGGCCTGGGCATATGCACCCAGCCTCTCTTCATCCGGTCTGAGAAGGACTGGTTGCCCAAGCGGTTGGGGACCGGGCGATCGGGCATGTCGTATCCTTTTCGCGACTATCTTGATGCGGGCATCATTCTGGGGGGATCATCGGATGCGCCTATCGAGGATACGGATGTTATTGCCGCGCTGGACTATGCGGTGAACAGGGGCGGCTACCATCCCGAACAAGGCGTCACGCCAATGGAGGCCGTCTCCATGTTTACGCGAAATGCCGCTTATCTGCAGTTTGAAGAGGCTGAAAAGGGCACGCTTGAGGTTGGAAAGAGGGCCGATGTCGTTGTTCTCAGCCAGAACCCGCTGGACGTCCCACCGCAAGACATCGGCAAACTCAAAGTTGTTCGCACGATGATCGGCGGCACTTTCGTCAACAGCGCCGGGGCATAGCCGTTCGGGCTCGTTACAAAACAGGACAAAAGGAATTCGCGCGTGCCTTCTTTCTTCTCTCCCGATTATCGGGCGGCCCGGAACCGGCTCCTCTCACTCACTCAGCAAACCGGAGGCTGGGCTCACGAAGCCATCAGGCATCCTTTGAACGGTGCTGATGGCGGGGATCTTTTTACAGACGTGTTCTGGAAAGGTCCGAAAGACGCGTCGCGTGTGCTCGTCATCAGCAGCGGGACGCATGGCGCTGAAGGGTTCTGCGGGTCGGCTGTGCAGTCTCAGTTTGTTGCAAGCGGCCTGACGCTCCCGGATGATCTCGCCATCATGCTGGTGCATGCGATCAACCCGTTCGGGTTTTCCCATTTGCGGCGCGTGAACGAAGAAAATGTCGATCTCAATCGCAACTTTATCGACTTTGACACTGAGCTGCCTGTCAACGAAGCGTATCGCGACCTGAATCATTTGCTCAATCCTGTCGAGATGACGCCAGAAAAGCTGGATGCTTCGTTGGCGGAGATCATGCGCCTGCAATCCACTATGGATTTCCTGACCTTCTTCAAGGCAGTCTCGGGCGGACAACATGAATTTCCCGCCGGAGTTCAGTTCGGCGGCCTTGAGCCACAATGGTCACGGAAAACTATTGAGAGAATTTGGGACGTCTATCTCAGCAAGGCGGAGATTGTCGTCCAGATTGATGTGCACACAGGACTTGGTCCATCTGGCGTTGGTGTCCTGATGATGGCGGCCAATCCTGACGAGCCACATAAAGCGATCACGGCCGATTGGTTTGGCACCATGATGGTGTCACCGCGCCCGGCGCGGCAGGAGGACAACGCTTTCGGTGGTTATATGAATGCAGGCATGGAGCAATGCCTGGCAGATACATGGGTCATTCCAATGACACTGGAATATGGCACCGAGCCGCCCGAAGTCGTTTTGCGTGCGATGATCGAAGACAACTGGCTTTGTCATCATGGCGAGATTGATAGCGAACGCGGGCGAGCGATCAAGGAACGCCTTATGAGGGTTTTCTACCCGGACAGCAAGGTCTGGGAGTCACAGGTTCTGGCTCGGGCAGAAGAGGTATTCGCGCAGGCTTTGGCCGGACTGGCTGAGCTGAGTATCGCGAGCAAGGAGACAACATGAGCAGTGTGCAAGATCCCATTCGGAAAATCGAACTCTTTCCGATATTCGTTCCGTTTAAAGAACATATTCGTGACATGCTGCAGGGCGGCAGCGGAAAAGTGGCCATGGGTCTTAAGGTGGAAGACCATTGGCTTGGCGCCGACTTTCTTCTCTGCCGGATGACAACGGAGAATGGCGTCGTAGGTGTCGGCGATATCTATGTCTGGCTGGTGGAGGGGGCGGTGACCCCCGTCCTCATGGCGAGCCTGATCAAGGACCACCTGGCACGGTATGTCCTGGGCCGGTCTGCTTTCGATATCGGATCCATCAACGACAAATTCGATAACAACGTTGCGCGCAACGAAATGGCAAAAGGCGTGCTGGACCTGGCGCTATACGATGTTGCCGCCCGCACCATTGGGCATCCCGTATATGATCTTTGTGGGGGCAAACAGCTCGACCGTATTCCGATGAGCATGGTCCTTCCGCTTACCAGCGTCGACATCATCCTTGAGGTGATACAGCGAGGGATCGAAGCGGGCTTGCGGTCATTCCGCTGCAAGCTGGGCGACGGTCTTCGCCGCGATGTCGAGATCATCAAGGCAGTACGCGAACTTATTGGCCCGGATGCCGCGCTGCGCGTCGATTATAATCAGGCCTATAATCCGAATGAAGCGCTGGCCTGTATCGAGGCGATCGCGCCCTATGGGATCGACTTTGCGGAACAGCCCGTCAAAGGCGACGATTTTGTCGGAATGGCCTGGGTCCAGTCGCGTACGAACGTGCCTTTAATGGCGCATGAAAGTGGGTTTGGGCTCCGCGATATCGTCACACTTGCTGATATGGGCGCTGTCCGTGCCTTCGGGATCAATCCTGAACGTCCCGGCGGCATGACGAATGCGTTGAAGGCGATTGATTATGCCTCGGCACGCGGCCTGGACGTTGTTCTTCACAATCAGCCGTCGGGATTGGGCAGTGCTATCCAGCTCCATATGCATGCGGCCCGTGCCAGTAAGATCAGGCATGCATCTGAATTGCAGGGTCATGTCATGATGGAACACGATTTGTTGAAGGAACGCATCGTCTATGAAGATGGCTACGCCAATCTTCCGAGCGGTCCCGGCTGGGGCGTGGAGGTCGATTTCGACGTGGTGGATAAGTACCAGATCCAGCCAACCGTTGTTATTGAGGCCTGACCAATCGGGGCGCGTCTGGGGGATGGCGCGCCCTGCATATCGTGCCGACCTCGGCACGGGCTATCCTGAAACAGCTTATGTCCGGCTCAGCGGAGAGCCGCCGCCCGGCCCGGAAATGACATCGGAGTAGAGGGGCCGTATGCAGAGCAAGCCGTCAGATTTGCAATGCGTGAGACCATGCAGGTCAACCGCGCGGTCGTTAACGACTGTATCGTCGATGTCGTCCAGGCGAAATTCCTTGCGGAAGAACTTCCAGTTCTCGCGAATGAGGCCGTCGCGCGCAAGCAGAAAGCGCATGGCCTGGCCAAGCGTGGGCGAGAACGATCGTCCAACACATATCGCTTCAGATGAACAATGGTGTCTTAGGGCGTAGAAGCTTTGAAGTTGACCCCGTTTGTGGGCCATCTGACCCATTTTCTCCAAAACCTGCGCCTATTCCGGTGACACCGAAATCTGAGGGTTCAACACATCGAGGTAATACATCATGAGAAAGCTGTTTACTGCGGCCCCTTTGCTGGTTTTTCCCGTTATCCTTTATGCGGTTCTTGCTGTGACCTCTGGAAAGGCGGATGGCGCCGCGGCAGAACCAATCAGACATACGCTGGATGCGGCAATCTTCAATATGCCGATGATTTCAGGCGGCCACTGGTACTTCCGCGTGGGAGACAGCATTCTCCTCTTTGGCCTGATCATGCTGTTCATCGAGATCATCAAATCGACCAATACGGAAACCTTCACGTTGATCAATCATGGTCTGTCTATGGGGATCTTCGTGATCTCCCTGATCATGTTCATGTTGCTCCGAGGCTTCGAGACGTCTGAATTTTTCCTGCTGATTACAATGATGCTGCTCGATGTTGTGGCCGGATTCATGGTGACCATTGTAGCAGCCCGGCGCGACTTTGGAATCAATCCGGGGTTTGGCAACTGACACGGCAGGTGAGCGATTGCCATGGCGCCAGATGGGAAGACCGTTCTTCATAGGCCGGCAGCAGGCTGGATCGCCGGACTGTTTGCCACGCTCCTGATAGGCTCGCTCTGCGTTGCCTTTGCTATCCTCTCCGTCGCCTTCCTTGTTCAGGGCAAATGGTTATGGGCCCTTGGTATCGGAATCCTGGCGGCGTGGATGTACCTGTTCACGAATTATGTCTGGCACGATTTTCAGGCGAAGCGAGCCTGGCGGATAGAGATCGAGCCGGGTGAGATGCTGCTGGACCTTCCGGCCCACCGGTCCCTGATGGGGGCAGGGCTCCGTGACCGCCGGTTCATGGAAATCTCCGCTATTGATGCCATTGAGACGCGTTTGGAAGCCTTTCGTTCCTTCGGCATGGGCAACATGCAGCGCAACTATGCCCTGCATCTCAAGTCCGGAGAGATCATCGTGCTGGGAGAGGACCGCGCGCTTACCTCCGGCCTCGACGATCACACAATGGGCCACATGGTCGGCGTGATTGCTCTCAAGACCGGCTTGCCGTTGCGTGATCTCGGCATGGTGGAAGGCACGGGCGGTTTACTCGGTGTTCTGTGCACGTCGGTGCCGCGCTGGGACACGCCGAGCCTGCCTCCAGTCCGGCGCAAGGCCCTGTTAACCGGTGCCGCCATCACCGGCAGCACCGCATTCATCATCGTTCTGGTCGGCTACCTGTTGGCTGCAATCCTCTGATGCTGCCTACTGTGTGCCGCAGATCGGGTTTTGCTCGAAAAAGGTTGCCAGTTCCGGCCTGTCGCTTTCCAACATCGTGCCGGCTTCTTCCATGATATCGGCGAAGCGCTTGATCTCGTCCAGCTGATGGCATCGTTGCGACTCGTGCCCGTCCCAGCCCTTATAGAGTTCGTGCAACTGCACATGCTGTACGAGCATGTTGCGCTGATAGGCGCCGCGCTCCGGATCCTGCTGATATCGGTCGTCGAACCATTGCGTCGCATCCAGCAGGCTCTGCTCGGCTTCCGCGCGGCGGCCAAGGTCGATCAGCGGGTAGACGATCTCGCCATTATAGGTCGCCAGGTTCTGACGGGCATCAGTATCATCCGGGTCCAGAAGGATGCGCCGTTTGGCCAATGCCATGGCGCTTTCATAATCCTTTACGGCGAGCTCCGGCTGCCCTGTCCGGTAGTAGGCATAGGCCCGGCGCCAATAGGTGAAGGTCAAAGCGCGCCAATAGGAAACTGTTTCTGCCGGGATCACCGCGCGGATCTTCTTCATGGTCTCCATCGCGCCGGAGACTGCCTGGACCGCTTCAGCAGCCCGGTCAGAGTTCATCAAAACTTCCGCTTTCGATCGCTGCGTCCGCGCGAGACCATAGAGCAGGTCGATGTTCTCCGGATTATCCTTTAGCCGCGCCTGGAAAGCGGCAATCACAGAGTCTAACGTCTCGATTGCAGCAGTGCGGTCGTTTGCACGGTACTGCATGATGCCCTTATTTCCCTGCATCGACAGTAGCTGGAAGCGCTGGTGCAGATCGTCCGGATGCCGTTCAAGATAAGCGGCGTAGCTGGCCTGCGCCTTCGCGTTCTGTTCGAACGCCTTGTCCAAATCTGACTCCACGTAGAATGCCGTATCGGCCAGCCCGGCATAGAGATCACCCAGAGCAATCAGGAGGTCGTCGGATTTCGGTTCACTATTCTCCAGCGGTTTTAGAATTTCCTCGGCCCGTTCAAGATTCTGTTCGGAGACGTCATTTGCCTGCAGTGAGCTGAAGGCCGGAGTGCCCTGGATTTCGCTAAGGCGCACTAGCCCGCGTGCTGTCTCGACCTTCAACTCGTCAGAGGCGCGGGCGTCGCCCGCCAAAGAGTCCAGATATTTCTGTGCTGCTTCGGCCAGCTCGACTTTCGCACGCGTTGATCCGGGCACGAGATCAATCTTGTCGTAGACGTCGAACATGAGCGACTTGGCCAGCGTACGCACCTGTTGAAAGCGATAGTTGGAATCCCGAAGGGCAGATTCCGCACGCTGGTATTGCCATGTCGTTTCGCCAAGTGCACCGGTCAGACCCAGGAAAGCGAGGCTCGTGCCGGCAACGGCAAGCCGGCGGCGCTTCAGGAACTTGCCGAGACGGTATCCCGCTCCGCCAGCACGCGCATCAACAGCGTGGCCGGTGCGGTAGTTATGGATGTCCTCCATCAGGGCATCGACGGAGGCATAGCGGGCTGCCGGATCTGTTTCTGTAGCGTGCCGGATAATCGCGCGAATGTCTTCCGGTGTGCTCAGCCCTTCCATCAGCGCTTCGAGCAGCTTGCCGAGGGAGTAGATATCAGACAGCGTATTGGCGGCGCTACCCCGTGTGCGTTCGGGGGCTGCGAAGCCCGGTGTGAAGCTGAGGCTGGCCAGGGATCCGGAGCCCGGGTCACCGTGAGGCCGGGGCACATCGGCTTCGTTCGGCTTGGCGATGCCGAAATCAATCAGCTTGACCAGTCCGGTATGCGTGACGAGCACATTGGACGGGGTGATATCTCGGTGGACGATCAGGTTCTGGTGTGCATACCGCACGGCAGCGCAGGCATCGCTGAAGAGTTTCAGGCGGTCCCCGATGTGCAGTCCCTGCTCATTTGCCCAGACGGTGATCGGCTGGCCGTCGATATACTCCATGATAATGTAGGGCGAGCCGTCTTCCAACTCGCCGCCGTCGAGCAGGCGGGCGATGTTGGCATGGCCAAGATCGGCCAAAATCTGCCGTTCGCGACGGAAGCGCTCAATCAGTGCATCGGACAGGACGCCCGGCCGGATGATCTTGATAGCGACTTTGTGGGTGAAGTCCCCGGAGTCGCGTTCCCCCTCATAGACGGCCCCCATACCACCCTGTCCGATCAGGTCAGTGATCCGGTAGGCGCCGATACGCTCCGGCGCCTCCGGCGGTGTGGCATCGACTGCGGCCCCTCCTGTCTTCAGCGATGTGCTGCCGGAGGAATCGGCGTCAAGCAGTACCTGAACGCGGTGGAGTAATGCCTGGTTACCGTCGGCTTTGCTCGCAACCCACTCGCGCCGTGTGGCAGAAGGTTGGTCGAGCGCCTCGGTGAAAAGTGCAACGGCCTGTCGTTCGAGATCAGATGAGTCCATTTGCCCTGTCCCCTGTCGTGAAAGTGTCGATGGTGGCTCCGGTCCCACGCCACTTCCAAGCACTTTCTGGAATTGCGAACGTACCAGCCTGTGGACATTTTTTACAATAGCCAAGCATGCCCTGACCCATTTCGCCGTGAATTCGCGCTTATCATTGCAAAGACAGATCGCAGCTGGGTGGGGACCGCTGCGGGGCCACTATCCAGCATGCCGTACCCTGCGGCATACGGATAGTGGCCTTTCCCGCATAGGTCTTGTTGGATCAATAGCCGCCACCGGCCCCCGGCCCACGCAGGCGGTTGCGAATACCCTGCTTGGCCATTTCAAGACTGCTTTCCAGATCAGCGCCGAGAGCCCTCTTGAGCCGTGACAGGGCATTCGATACCTGGGCCGGACCCTGAGCCTGTACCGCGGCGAGCGCCTGCTGTTGAGATGGTCCGCTGACGCTTAGAGCCGGGTGGCTGTCAATCGCGCCGATCGTCCAGAATGCATGCGGATGGCTGTAATGGGCCATGACGTCATAGGGGATCCAGAGGTGGCCGCCTTCCGGGCCCCAGTCAGCCCCCCACGAATTGCGGACGAGCCAGGACTGGCGCGCATCGTCATACCCGACGATCAGCATGGCGTGCCCGCCGGAGGGAGGCAACCAATTGCCGCGTGGGCTTTCGATCTTGCCTGTTTCGCGGGCTTCGACCATCAGCATCTGAAAGGGCAGGCTGATGCCGAACACGACCGGGAGTCCATTTGCTACCGCGACCTTGCTTCCCACCCCCTGGCCAGTCCGGGCATAGGAAATAGCGCCGAACCTTTCGGCGACCTCATAGCAGGCATGGACGGGTTCAGTGGCCCACATGGCTTTCTGATAGGGCCACATACGTTCTGGACACGCACCGAAAGCCAGAACGGAAGCCATCACATGGTGGATGAATGTGCCTGCGTCCTGGTTCACTGTGCCGCCGATTTTGCGGGCATTGTAGTAGACATAAAGTCGGGACAGGTCCGTAACGGCTTGTCCGGACAGGCGTTGGTGATATTCCAGCGCGCCGACGACGGCATTTGCTGCGCATGAGCCGATACTACCCTGATCCTCTATGGGCGAGCACATCCCCCGCAGGTCGATGCGGTCGGGCAGCGGGCCGGCATTGTCGGTCTTCAGTGTCGGTGCTTCGCTCGGTACCTCCTCAAGCAGGCATCCGTCGGTGCGGTAGTTGGAATAGTCGTGAGGCATTTTCAGTCTCCTTTGGTCCCCTGGCCAGCGCAATCGATCTGGGGCCGCAGGTCCATTGGCTGGCCGGTCGGCACCTGGGCGGAATGGTTGAAATGAAGCAGGCCGTGGGCGTTGAGCGTTCCGTCCGTATTCAGTGTCTCGAAATAGGCGTGGTCTGCTTCGATCAGGCGCGCTGTGCCGTGGGCGAGGGCAGGTTGGCCGGGAATGCCGATTTCATAGGCCAGCGTGTTGCCGTTGATTGCGCCGGTCATCTTCAGACCGCGAATGCTCTCCGTTCCTGCTTCACCGGCCAGCTGGTCTCCGGTGACGGTCATAATCCAAGCATTGCCGAGGCCATCCTCCCATGTACCGGAAGGGTAGGCGCCGGTGACGGCTTCGTTGGCAGGCACTGTCGCGCCGCCGTCAATCTCGTCTTTCCGGCTGTCCGGCCCGAACATCTGGCTGGGCTCGCAGGCCGATACCATCAGAGTGGCAGTCAAAAGGAGCAGGCGTCTCATGGGCAGGGCTCTCCCGGTTCGTGATTGACGTGGAACTGCCCCGTTAGGCTGATGTTTCCGTAGAGATCCAAGGTCTGAAAGTTGAAGTGGCAGGCGTCGGTCTTTACGCCGCGACCGTTCGCAAGGTCCTGCCCGCGAACATTGAGCGTGTACTGCAGGTTGTTCCCGCTGATTCCACCGCGGATGTTTACCGGTGTTCCGTCGCCGCTGGTGCCAGACCCGGTAAACGATCCACTCGGGCTGACCCCGATGTCGTAGTAGCCGCCATAGCCGTCCGCCCATTCGCCGGAATAATAGGCATAAGGGTTGGGGGGATTGGGATTCGGATCCGTACCGAAAATCGCTGCGGCAATCGCTACAATCACCAGAAGCGCGGCAGCCGAGCCGCCGACGATCCACGCAATCAGCGTTCGATTCACCGGCGCCGGCGTACCACCACCGGGATCCGGAGGGATGGGGGGCGGGGGCACGGGAATACGGTTCACCGCCGCGACGAGTTCCTTGCGGTATTGTTCCGCGCTTTGCGGGCGCAGCGCACGGTTGTCGGACATGCCCTTCAGGATCAGCGCGTCGACTTCTTGTGGAACGTCGGAGCGTCCACCGGACGGGGGCTGCCAATGACGTCCGGGCACAACGCCGACGAGCAATTCGTACAACATGACCGACAACGAATAGAGGTCAGCTGGCGGGCCCGCCGTATCGGGATTGGTGCGTTGTTCCGGCGCCATATAGTCTGGCGTTCCGAGACCGGTGCTGCTGAATGTTGACGATGCCCCGCCAACTGCCCGGGAGATTCCGAAATCGAGCAGCTTCAGCGGCGCGGATTTTTCTGTCGGATCCTGCAGCAGAATAATGTTTTCCGGTTTCAGGTCGCGGTGGATGACGCCTGCCTCATGCGCAGCGCGCAGTCCGTCCAGGATTTCAACCGTGATCCGCGCGGCCACGCGAAGCGGGATCGTCTCGCCCCGCTGCATCGTGCGTCCATGCCACTCGCGCAGTGAAATACCGTCGAGATATTCCATCGCGACATAGGCTTGTTCCGCCGACAGGCCGACATCGTAGACTGCGACGACATTCGGATGGCGTATGTCGCGTGCCGTTACCCCTTCTTCGATCAGGCGGTGGATGGCCTTCTCGCCGCCGACATAACTCGGATTGATCAGCTTCAGAGCGGTCGGCTTGCCGGAGACCGTATCAATGGTCTTGTAGACGGTGCCCATGCCACCGCGGCCGACAACCTTCTCGACTTCGTACCGGTCGGCGAAGGT
Organism: uncultured Hyphomonas sp.; assembly: GCF_963677035.1. NCBI lineage: Bacteria > Pseudomonadati > Pseudomonadota > Alphaproteobacteria > Hyphomonadales > Hyphomonadaceae > Hyphomonas > uncultured Hyphomonas sp. The sequence continues at coordinate 3,511,140 of NZ_OY781472.1, read as the reverse complement.
TTCCCCGGGGGAGAGAGCCGGCGTAGCCTTGGTTTCTCGCCCGGTTGGTCGATCGGGATCCGGCGTGATGAGGCCGGTCATAGGGGTTACCTGCGCGACCGCTCCGGATTCGTAACTGTCGAGTTCCTCACCGCCTGCGGCCTGGTCGTAGCCATCGACATCATCTCCCTTGAGCGGGGCGCCACAATGATCGCAAAAGACGCTGCCTTCGGGCAGCTCCGCGCCGCATGCTTTGCAAGTGCTCATGATTAACTTCCTGGTGCTCCGACCCATCGTCTGAGGACGATCCGGTCAACTTCATCGTGTTGGATTTCAAAGTGAACGCTGACGGATACGGCGTCCGGTTGCCGCACAAGCGGGTGGATGATGTCGCCATCGTTCAGCATAAGGACCGTACCACGCCGGTGAGCCTCGCCATTTATCCGGAGGCCGTTCTGGCTCTCCACGCGCAGCTTGAGACGGTCGTTCTGAATGAACAGCTGGAAATGCCGCCGTGAAATGTGAACCGATGCGGCCTCGTCGACCTTACCGTCCTGACCGATGACAAGGCGGACATCGTTGAGTCCACCTTCCGGTGAATTTGATGCCCGTCCGACGCTGAGCACACCGCTGACCGTGCGGATCGGGCCATCCAATGGCGCCTGTCCCTTGTCGAAACCTTGCCAGACGAGGGAGGTGGACCGGGGCACCGCGTAGGTGCCCTCATAACCGCGATGGCCCAGCGAACGTTCAAGCGTGTCGGCCCGGCGCAGGGTTAGCGGTATCGGCTCGGCATGCGTGGCGACGCCCGCCTCGCGTTCCTGCTGGATGCGCGTGGGGTTGTAGATGGTCATACCGGCGCCGATCGCGTCGGCCTGGATGTTGTAGTTCTGGACAATCTCTGCCGGTCCTTCCGGATCGACCGGGATGGCGATGGAGGTGGTGAAGGCATAGCGCTCTTCCCGCCAGAGATACCGTGTCGCCACGACGACTATGATGTCGAACCTGTGCAGACCTTCTGTCTCCAGTACGCCGGTGCGAAGACCCACCTCACCGGTCGCGCCGGAATTCAGCCGCTGGAAGGGCAGGTCGATCTTCCTGAGTTCGGACTCATCGCCCTTGATCCACATTTCCTCTATGAACAGCGGTCGGCCGACCGGGGAAGCGTTGGTCACTATCAGGGGCAGGGCTAGTGTGCCGCCAACCCGAATGCTCGACGCCGACCCTGCATCCAGACTTATTTCGGGGACGACACAGACCGGACACCGCCCCGTCTCGTCCAGCAGGCCACCGCACTCATCCGTCGCCATGCAGCGCATTAGCGGGGCGCCGCACGTGTCGCAAAAGGTTGCATTCCGGTCGAGCGAGGCCTTGAAGCAGCACGCTCGGCCATGGGTCGTGTGGGAGTTGGATTGGGCCATCTCAATCATGTCCGGAGCTTGTGACCGCACTGCTTGCAGAAATTGGCCTTGGCGTTATTTACGGCACGGCATTTCTGGCACTCCACCGTCGCGGGGGCCCCGGCGGCAGACCCGTTACCGACTGAGGCAGAGCCGCCGTCTTTCCCGCCTGCGCCATGCGCGACACCGACGGCACCATCCATGCCCATGCGGAACATTTCCCGGGCCTGTTCTTCCGAGCGGATCTGTGCGGCGGTTGCCGCTTCCACCATGTCGCGCATCGCATCCATGGTTTCAGCTGAAGAGGAACTATTGGCGCGGGCCTGTTCAGCCAGCACCTGCGCGACGTCTGCGGACAAGCCAGCATTGATGGCCAGAATTTGTTCAGGCGACATGTTCTTGAAGGCATTGATCTCGCTGGTCTTGGCGCGCGTCTTTGCATCCAGCAGCGAGACCTCGTTCTGTGTGTCGGCCCCGGCCAGCTTGATCTTCAGGCTGGCTTCAGCCTCATTTCCGCGGATCTCAATTTCCTGCAGACGAGCGATGTGATCGGCCTGCTGCTTCTGGACGGCGGCAGTGATCTCCACGTCTGTGAAGGCACCCGACTTGCGCATCTGGTCGGCCTGGTTTTGCTCAATCAGGGCGATGTCGCGTTCGACAGCCGCCTGGCGCTTGCGGATGTCCAACAGGTCTGACTCGTTCCGCGCCGTTGCCAGTGCATCGTCGAAACGGGCCTTGCGTTCGATCTCAAGCGACTTGATCTCGTGCGCCAGTGCCTCCAGTTCCTGCCGACGCTTGGCGTTCTCGCGAGCATCGAGGAACTCGATCTCACTTTTGAGCGCCATCTGCTTAAGTTCATCTTCTGACGCGTTCTGCAGTTTGAGGAGGTCGGTATGAGATTTCAGCTTGATCTCGGTGGCGTCCTGTTCGCGTTCGATTTCGCGTTTGATGAGTTCAAGCTGGTGATCGAGTGCATCCTGGCGGCGGTCGGCTTCAGCCCGCTGCATCTCGGCGACTTCATCGGAATTGATCGCCCATTCGATCGAAACGGCACGAACAAGGAGCCCGAGATCTCCGGCGATACGCTTAACTTCCTGCATGATTTCAGCCTGGATCATGTCCTGCAGGCCGGTCTGACCGCGGACTTCCGCGGCATCTACGCGGCCGATAGCGGCTTCGAAGACGCGGTCGCTCAGGTGCGGACGGATACGGTCCATGACATCGGCCTTAGACAGGGCCTTGCGTCCAGGTGTTTCCGGGTCCTCGCCGGAACGTGTGACGCCATGCATCATGCCCAGAATGTTCGACGGTTTGTCCGGATCGACCTGAAGTTCCAGCGTTGCTACGCCGGCGATCTCGACCTTGTCTTTCGACAGGGCCTTCAGAGCCGTCTGTACTGAGAACGGCTTCAGGTCCGCGATCATCATGCCAATGTGCGTGGACCCGCCGACGATCCCTTTCAGCTTGTCGACAACGCCGCCCACAGAGAAATGACCGCCTTTGAAGGCATCTATCAGCTGGCCGTTCTTGAACAGGAGGGCCGCATAGTCCGGCGGGACGGCGAACCTTTTTTCGAAGAAGGATTTGAATTCAGACTGGCGCATGAACTCGGCCAGCATGCGCGGATCACTGAGAATGACGGGCTCGGATGCCATGATTAGTTGTCCTCCCATTTGCGGTTGGTGACGAAGGTAACGAGGTTGTAGAGGATGACGATGACCGTGACGGCGACACCGATCGGGTGGGCCTTAATGACGCCCAGCAGGCGTTCAGAGGCCGAATATTGTTCCCAGATGCGCCCCATGAAGGTCACCTGAAACACCGTTCCCGACACCACGGTGGCCAGGGAAAACAAGGCCATGAACAACGAGATGAGACGGGCGATCCGCCCCATGCGCGTTTCCTTGGCGCGGGCGAGCCGGCGGGCTGCGCGTTCGTCTTCACGGTCCCGCTTGTCCAGTTGCTTTTCGAACTGCTCGCCGCGCTTGATGGCCTCCTTGCGGGCCTTTTCGTCGACTGACAAAAAGTCAGGTGTCGCCTTCTTGTTGGGGCTGGCGGAGCTGGCGGTCGTGAGATTTGACGAATGCCGGCGCCACAACACGAAAACGGTCGTGGCGAGCCAGATGGCGGTAATGGCGCAGGTTACGTTGAAAAGTATGTCAATCAGAGGCCACGCATCGGCCGGTATCGATCGCAGGGTCTCGTCCATGGCTTGCTCCTTGCATCAGGGGTTCAATGCAAAAGGCGCGGGAGCTGGGCATATCGGTTCAAACAGGCCAGATTTATTTTTTTGGCTTTGATTTGGCTGACCCTCTGTGATCCAATCCCCGCGGGCGGGACAGGAAGAGGCACGTGGCGGATACAGACGAACTGGAAACCAAACGATTGCTTGACGCCTGGCGGGACGGAGACCTTGCGGCCCGTGACCAGTTATTCACACTGCTGTATAGTGAATTGAATCAGGTATCGGCGGCGCTGTTGCGTGCCGAGCGGAACAGTTCCCTTGCGACCGGTGACCTGGTGAACGAGGCCGTCATGCGCCTGATCAAGCTCGACCAGATCGAATGGGCGGACAAGACCCATTTCCTGGCTCTGTCGGCCCGCGCCATGCGGCGAATCCTGATCGACAATGCACGTAGGAAACAGTCAGACAAGCGCCGCCACCAGAAAGTAACGCTCGTCACGCGGTTGCCGGGCGTTGCGGCGGACCGCGTCGATTTTGACGTCCTTGAAAAGGCCCTGATCCGCCTCGCGGCGATCGACAAGCAAAAAGCTGATATTGTCGAACTGCGCTATTTCGGCGGCATGAGCCATCAGGAGATTGCCGAGGTGACCGGCACCTCGGAGTCCACCGTTAAGCGCGGCTGGCGCGCTGCCCGTGCCTGGCTGCTGGATGCAATGGCCACAGACGTGCGGGGATAAAGTTCCCCTGAAACTCTCAGGGGAACTGTCTTTATACGGAAATCGGAAGCTGTGAGGGGCAGAGCACCGCGTCCTACATGAACTGCTCTGCCTGGGCTTTCAGATCGTCCGGGATGGCAACCGCTTTTCTTTCCGTAAGGTCGAAATAAACGGATGTGGCTTCGAGAGTTGCGGCCACCGTACCCTTGGTGATGTTGTGCATCTCGTATTGTATCGTGATCGACTTTCCACCCACGCGGGCGATCCTGCCTTTGACTTCGAGAAGACTGCCGGCGGCGACTTCGTCATTATATTCAATGACCTGTTTCACGTCGGCCCACCCCGGGGCAGAGGCATCTTCCGGCTTCCAGCCGAAAGCCTCATTCAGAAAGTGATAGGATCCGTCATCGAACATGGCAACGTAGTGGCGTGTGGTCATGTGCCCCATCACATCGCACAGCCATGGATGGGCGACACCTTTGTAGACGGAGATCATTACGACACCTTCATGTCGATTGCGGCATCCTGCTTCTTCAGCTTGAGCGTTTCGCGTGCTTCAGCCGGGGTTTGAACGGCGGCGCCCATGTGCTCGACGATGGTGCGGGCCCGTTCCACGAGCTGCGCGTTCGTCGCGAGATTTCCTCGGGACAGATAGAGGTTGTCTTCCAGGCCGACGCGGACATGTCCGCCCAGCAGTGCAGCCTGAGCAACCATGGGCATCTCCATCTGTCCCAGGGCAAAACCCGCCCAGTTGGCGCCCTCCGGCAGGTTTTCTACCATGGTCATGAAATTTCGCGGGGTGGCCTCCGCAGCCCACTTCACGCCCATGCAGACCTGAAACAGGGGCGGTGCGTCGAGCAATCCTTCCGCGAGCAATTGTTTGGCGAAGGACACATGACCGAGGTCAAACACTTCAAGTTCCGGCTTGACGCCCACCTTCTGGAGACGTTTCGCGCCGAGGCGAAGCATGTCCGGTGTGGAGACGTAAACATAATTGCCGCCGGGATAATTGAAGGAGCCGCAATCCAGGGAACAGATCTCCGGCCGCAGGGCTTCGACATGGACCATGCGTTCAGCCTGTCCGATACAGTCAGTTTCCGGGGCCAGGTCGAGGGGGGCTTCATCCGGGCCGAGATACAGGTCACCGCCCATACCCGTCGTCAGATTGATCACAACATCCGTGTCCTGTTGGCGGATACGGTCGACCACTTCGGCATACAGTTTCGGATCGCGGGCGGGGGCGCCGGTTTCCGGATCGCGGACATGGATGTGCGCGATCGCGGCGCCGGCCTTTGCGGCTTCGATAGAGGCGTCGGCAATCTGCTTCGGGGTCACCGGGACATGAGGTGACTTTCCGGCGGAGTCGCCGGAACCGGTGACGGCGCAGGTGATGATAACGTTTCTGTTCATACCAATTCCTTCAAGCGAATGGGTTTAATCCTGTTTGCCGGTTTTCGGATGGTCGGCCCTGAGCAACCTCATCAGGGATACAGCGATCAGCACCCCGATCACCAGCAAGGGAAGTGAGACGATCAGCGCGGCAGTTTGGACTACTCGCTGTCCGCCAACGAAAAGCAGGCTGAGTGGCAGCAGGCCCAGCATCAATGCCCAGAAGATGCGTTGCCACGCCGCCGGATCCTTGCCTGCGGGAAGAGACCGCGTCGCGCTGGACGCGAGAATGTAGGACGCGGAGTCATAGGTCGTAGCCGAGAATACGATGGCGGACACCGCAAAAACGGCAGCGGCGAGGCCGGGGAGGGGGAGCTGGAAGATCATCTCGGCAATCGCCTTGGATCCGCCGTCAGTGTTGATCATACCGGTCAGGTCGAGCCCCTGTTTCAGTTCCAGCCAGAGACCGAAATTTCCAAGGATCATGAAGAATAGGCCTGCGCCGAGCGAACCGAACCCAAGCATGCCAAACACAATCTCCCTTATGGTCCGCCCTCGCGATATCCGCGCAACGAACAGGCCCACCACGGGGCCATAGGCGACCCACCAGGCCCAATAGAAAATCGTCCAGTCCTTGACGAATCCTGTCTCTCCGAACGGTTCCGTCCAGGTGTTCAGGTGAATGAAGTTCTGGACCATCAGGCCCGTCGCGTTGAGCCCGGCTTTGAACAACCAGACGGTTGGTCCGCAGATCAGGACGAAAGCCAGAAACGCGAACAACAGCCATATGTTCAGATCTGTCAGGCGCTTGATGCCTTTCCGGATGCCGGCGGCAGCGCTCGCTGCGAACACTGCGATGATGACCGCCATCACGCCGATTTCCATCCCGAACGTCGGTTCCACACCAAAAATGCGCGCAATCAGCGCCGCAATCATCGGTGTCGTGAAGCCAAGTGATGACCCTGCGCCACCAAGAAGACTGATCATGAAGAGAAGGTCGATTACGCGCCCGCCGAATGTTTCCGGCGAGATCCACGAAAAGCCCTGGCACCCCGTGCTCAGACGAAGGACTTTACCACCCCGATTGTGATAAGCGTATGCGATGGCAATGGTCGGCAGGCAATAGAGGGCCCAGGCCGAAGGCCCCCAATGAAACAATCCGTAAGCGGAAGCCCAGTTTTGTGCCTCCTGGCTGCGGGCCGTCAGGCCAAAAGGGGGCGTTTCGAGATAGTAGGCCCATTCGATCGCAGCCCAGTACATGAGTCCTGCGCCAACTCCCGCGCAGAACAACATGCCGGCCCAACTCAGTTGAGAAAATTCGGCTTCCGTGTCGGCGCCACCAATCCTGACCTTTCCGAAACGGCCCAGCGCCAGCCAGAGCAGGAAGATGATCGTTGCGGAGCCGGCCAGGAGGTAGAACGGGCCGAAATTGCTGGCGACCCAGTCATAGAGGCGGGGCAGAAGGGTGGCGCCTGCCCCGGGGAACAGGACCAGTGGGATACAGGTTGCAAGCACGAGGGCAGAGGCCCCCAGGAAGGCAACCCAGTCGGTTTTGTGGGGTGTGGGAGAGGTCACGGGATCTTCCATTATTCTGACGTCTGAGCGGTCATTCCGGTCACCTCAAGCACTGCACACAGGGGGGCGCTGACGGGGCGGGCAGCCTGACGCACGTCATCGATTTTCAGGACGTCGCCGGTCTGGTTGTAGGCTGGCCAATTGACGCCATCACCGTCGTTCAGGTTGCCCGTGCGGGCGAACCGGGCCCAGGCTTTCACCATGAATTCGGAGATACGCCGGTCAACCGCATCGGTTGGCAGCCAGTCGTCATGCCTATTGAAGACGTAAGGCAGCTCCGCGCCATGATAGCTGCCCAATCCGGCTTCACGCGCGCCGGCCCGTACCCGGTCGAATTCGTAGATATAGACGGATTTTGAGGCGGCCGACAAAGCGTCTGCCAGCGCCTGACCCGGGCAGCGCATTTGCTCCGCGGTTTCAATCTGGTCCAGCGTGGCTGCGGCGCCATCTCTGGCTGTCATCTCTTCAATCAGCGGCGCGGCGGACGGATGCTCTAGTGTCCAGTCTGCCAGGTCTGTCTCGATGGTCGCCGGATCCAGATACATCAGCCATTCATCGCGATTGGTCCCGATCATGAGGTCGGATGCGTTGACGTTTCCGGCAGCGAGGCGGTCCGCAGGTTGTTGGGGAAGTAGCCCGCCATCCACTACCGGTCCAAAATCATAGTCGGTGAGGGCCGCATTGCTTGCATTGAGAATTTGCTCTGCTGAGGCTGTCATCGGGTGCGCACCGTTTGCTTCCAGCGCCTTTTCCAGTTTTTCGAAAGCTGCCTCAGCGTCCTTACGGTCCGGCCGGGGCAGAAACTCGAACCCGCCGCTCTGGCTGACGGCGCGTTGGAACAGGCCTTCTGCCGCTGGTGTGACGATCAGTGTCCCAACTGACGCTGCACCTGCGGATTCACCGAAAATCATGACATTGTCTGGATCACCGCCAAAAGCGCGGATATTGCGTTGTACCCATTGCAGCGCGGCAATCTGGTCCATCGTGCCGAAATTGATGGGGGCATCCTCCTGAACCGCGTTCGGGCCAAGGAAGCCCAGCGGGCCTAGGCGGTAGGCGATCGAGACGACGATGACGCCATGTTCGGCGAGTTTGCGGCCATCATAATTTGGCTCATAGGACCAGCCGCCCTTGTAGGAGCCGCCGTGGATCCACACCATGACTGGGAGATCTGCCCCCGGCGTGGCATCCGGGCTCCAGATGTTGAGGTAAAGGCAGTCTTCGCTTTCGCCATTCGGGCGGACAACGGTCTCCGGGTCGCCTCCGAAGGACTCCATCAGGCCAGCGTACCAGTCGACGATATAATCGCCCTGTATGCAGGCCGGTGCATAGCGCGTCGCGACGACGGGTTTGCCGTCCTTTTGGGGTGGTTGAGGTGGCTGCCAGCGCAGCGGCCCCATCGGCGGCGCGGCAAAGGGGATGCCCCGAAAAATGCCGCCGTTTTCAAATTCTGGCCAGGCCAGGCCCTGATACGTCGCATCGGGCGCCACGACTTCAGGAGGACGATCTTCGGCCATAAGAGACGCGCATGCCGCAATGAGTCCCAGCATGACTACCGCGATTGTTCCGGTAAGTTTTCGAAGTTTCCGGACAGGTGCAAGCATCACATCAGCCAACTTCAGTATTTACCACGAGGCACCCGCGAAGTTTTCCCGTCTCGATCAGTTCGTGAGCTTCCGCACATCTGGCGAGGGGTAGGGTGCGGGCAATCCGGTGTTTCAGCTTTCCGGCTTCTAGTGCCACTTGGATATCGGCGATGGCCTGTGCTTTGGCATCTTCAGGCATGGCGTAGACAATAACCATGCGCACCGTGAGGTCCATGAACATCATGCGGTAGAAGGGCAGTACTGGCTGCTGATTGTGGGACGAGGAATAGGTCGCAATCACGCCATTGGTGTTGATAACGTCCAGCACCTTTTCCAGATTCTCGCCAAATTCGACATCCACGACCCGGTCCACTTTTTCACCGCCCGTCGCGTTGAGCAGCATTTCGGGCCAGTCGGGCATGCGATGATTGAGCACGATGTCGGCTCCGGCTTCGAGGCAGTCCGCTTCGTCACTCAGATTGCCCGCCGTTGCAATAACACGCGCCCCGGCCTGTGCGGCCCACTGGATTGCATAATACCCCACTCGGCCTGCGCCGCCGGTAACCAGCACCGTTTTCCCGTTCACATCTCCATCAGAGAATACGCAGCGATGCGCTGTCATGACGGGGATGCCAAGGCAGGCGCCGATCTCGAAACTGGCGCGGTCGGGCAGGAGTGGCGCGCGGCGGCTTTCGACACAGATGTATTCGGCAGCCGTCCCAAACCGGCGGGCATACTGGGCCTGGTAGATCCAGACCCGTTCGCCGATACGATCCGCCGGCACGCCTTCGCCCACCGCCTCGATGACGCCCGCACCGTCGCTGTGCGGAATGACGTATCCATCGTCCAGCAGTGACGGAGCCGTTGCGCCAGAGCGCTTTTTGACGTCCGAGGGATTGGGGCCACTTCTGTGCAGGCGAACCAGGACTTCGCCCTCTGCGGGCGTTGGCCGCGGCAGGTCGCCATATTGCAGGCAATCTTTCGCATTACCGAATTTGTCGAACCAGATGGCTTTCATGGGGGCAGCCTTGTCAGAAGGGGAAAGAGAGCGTTTCGGTATGGCCGTCCACGGCGATGACTTGTCCGGACACCAGCGCAGCATCTTTTGAGGCGAGAAAAGCGCACATGCCCGCAATGTCGTCGGCCGTGACGAACCTGCGCATCGAAACCTGGGATTCGTAGATCCGGCGCACGACGTCCGGCGCCACACCGCGGTGTGCTGCATCCCGTTCGATCACGCCGTCGATCCGGGGTCCTGCTACGGATCCGGGGCAGACGGCATTGACCCGGATGTTGAAGGGACCGAGTTCCATTGCCAGGGTTTTGGTCAGGCCGATCATCGCCCATTTGGATGCCGCATAAGCCGCACGCTGAGGGTATCCGAACAGGGCTGCGGTGGAGGCGATATTGATAATTGCCCCCTGTTTGCGCTGTTTCATGCCTGGGATGGCTTCGTGGAGCAAATTGAACGTGCCGTTGACGTTGACATCCATCGTCCGGCGCCAGTCGTCGTGCGGCACCTCCTCAATCGGTGCGGTGCATCCTGCAATACCTGCATTGTTCACCAGGACGTCCAGGCCGCCGGCGCCGTCAGCCGCCACTTTTCTGACGACATCCTGCACCTGTTCCGGCGAGGACACGTCGCAGACCCAGGCGCTTACGTCCGGCACGTCTTTCCGGAAGGCCTCAACGGAAGCGGCAGACACATCGCAGATATGTACGTTCCAGCCATCGCTGGCCAGCCGCTGCGCGGTGGCCTTGCCAATACCCGAAGCGGCGCCCGTGATGAGCGCTGTCCCGAGTGTTTTTGGCAGACCGGATTGCGGTTTTGTTTCACTCACCGGTTCGCTGTCCGAAGAGATATCACCAGCTGTCATGATTACCTCAGAAGCGTTGAGAGAAGCTGACGCCAATGGAACGCGGCCTGTTGGTCGTTATCCGGGAGTCGAAGTCCGCGGCGTTGCGATACAGCTCAGCCCGTTCATCAGTCAGGTTACGGAGCAAAAGCTTGACTTCCCAATTATTGCGGCCAAAGCCGGCAGTCATATTCAACAGTCCATAATCGTCCTGTTCCTGCCGGGATTGCGTATAGAGGTCATTGTAGGATGATCCGACGATGGAATAGTTGCCATTTATGAAGGCATCATACGTGTTGACCCGGAAGTCGTACCGGGCGTTCACATACGCCTTGTATTCCGGAATGAAGGGGAGGCGTGTGCCCGAAGCAGCGTCTGGCGCCGCATTCGTTGCGTTGACGTTCTGGGTGAAGTCCTCGGTCAATTCCGCATTGAGCAGCGTAAATGCGCCGGTCACCGTCAGGTTCTGGGTCGCGAGCCATGCCACATCGGCTTCGATGCCTTTGACTTCGGCGGCACCGGCATTGGATGTCAGGCCCAGTTGGGACTCGCTAGGATCGAACCGGGTGAATTGAACGTCTTTCCAGTCCATCAGGAAGGCCGCACCGTTCAGGCGAACCTGTCCGTCGGCGAGTTCCGTTTTCCAGCCAATCTCGTAATTGGTGATGAGGTCAGACTTGTATTGTTGCGGAATGTTGCTGGTTGCCTCGCGGTTCACGCCGCCAGGACGGAACCCTTCGGAGATTGTGCCGTAGAACAGAAGATCGTCCGTCGGCTCCCAGGACAGGTTGACCTTGTATACTGAACCGGACTCGTCGGTTTTTGCATCCACCTGATTTAACCCGAACACGGTGCCGACTTCGCCGGTAATGCTTGTCTCCGTTTCGAAGACCCGGCCGCCCACAGTCGCGGTCAGCGTGTCGGTCAGGTCGTAATAGACTTCTCCGAACAGCGCAGTCTCTTTGTCCTCTCGAATCTGATCCGTCACGAAGTAGGTGTTAGGATCGCGGATCTGGTAGCCGGGTTTGATATTGGGGATACGGTAATCGAAGACGTAAGAGTGTTTTGACTCCTGATAGAAAACACCACCGATGAAGCGGAGACGTTTGTCTTCCGGTGTTGCAAAGCGCAGCTCGTGCGATTGACGCTCATACTTGCTTTGTTCACGGAACGAAATCCTCGGATCTTCACAACTGTAGAAATTGTATCCGCCAGCCGTCGCGTCATAGGCGTAGTAGCAGGTGTAATAGTCGATAAAGGAAGAGTATTCGGCATACTCGGTATAGTCGGACGTATCGTCGACTTCCCGGTCAAGATAGGTGCCGGCATAGGTCATGGAGACGCCGCCGACATCACCTTCGATGGTCACGCCATATTGCGTGAAGGTGTCTTCGCCATGGTCGTTGGAGAAGCGGGCAACTTCGAGATCGCCAAGGTCTTCCGGGTCGTGATCCCAGACGCCGTCGGATTCCTGGCGCTGATGAAGGATTTTGGCTGTCGCTGTCCAGGACTCGTTGATATCGATGCCGAGCGCGGCGCGGGCGCCAGCCTTGGTGGATTCGTTGAAGTTATCTTCGACAAATCCATTATTGTTTATGGTCACGCCGGAGCGGCTGAACGTTTTGGTGGCGGCAACCGCGTCAATGTATCCGGGCGATTTATCGTACCAGCCGACGAGGCGCAGGGCGACCTTTTCGTTGACGGGCATGTTGACGAAGCCTTCGGCCGTATAGCCTTGTCCGCCATTCTCCACCGTAACGGCGTTCAGATCGTAGCCTGCCTCGAAAGCGGACGGATCCGGTGCATTTGTTATGATACGGATCGTCCCGGCCTGGGAGTTTGCACCGTAAAGCGTTCCCTGAGGGCCGCCAAGAACTTCGATGCGGGACACGTCATAGATGTGGACATCGAGGTTGCGGCCAATCGCCGTGACAGGCTGTTCGTCGAGATAGATGCCGACGCTCGGCTGGGAACCGGATGCGTTGCCATCGCCGCCATCGGAGACACCGCGAATATAGACCTGCGCTTCACCCGGTCCGAGCGAGTTGAACGAGACGCTGGGCAGGAAGTTGGCATAGTCGTCGAAATTCGTGATTTCGAGTTGGTCCAGCGTGTCTTCTCCGAGCACTTGGAGGCTGACCGACGCATCCTGCAAAGTGCTTTCGCGCTTTTGTGCCGTGACGGTGACCGCTTCGAGGCGGCGGGTTTTGGTTCCGCTCTGGTCCTGCGCTGCGGCAAAACCCGCCGGTGTCAGTGCAACCAGAAAGCTGGTTCCCATGACAAGCGCGGTGAATTTTGGCGCCCGTTTGATAGGTGAAAATTTCTCGCGTTGCCGCGGGTCGCTGTGCATTTGCAACACCCCCAAAGTGCTTAAATTGTCCTGATTACTCAGGCTTAGCGGTGTTGACGGAAGGCTGCGAGGTTAATAAATTCACGTTCACATGAATCAAATTCATGTTTTCCACGTATTCCCCGATGCCAGCAGGGGTTCCAGCCGATCCTTCAACGGCTGCAAATAGGAATCAAAGTTGCGCCATTGCTCCAATGAACTCGTATAGAGCGGTTGGCGAACCTGTTCAGAGCTTGCCGTACGGACGGCGCGATTTGTTTCGTGGAAAGACAGGCAGGCCGATTCGAACGCAAGACCGCACCGCTCAAGAAGCCGGGCGACTTCCGTCTCCGGAGAAGCGACCATCTCTTCATAGATCACGCGCGTGACGAAACCCGGGAGGATGTCGTCCCAGAAGCGCATGATGCCAACATAATCGAGATAGTATCGTGCGATCTCATCAAGGTCGTACGTGAAGTTCTGTCCTTGTGCGAAGAGCTGTTTGTAGTTGCTGAAACTGCAGGCGAGCGGGTGACGCCTTGCATCGATAATCTTCGCCTTCGGAAGGATCAGACGAATGAATCCGCTGTGCGCGAAATTGTTCGGCATTTTGTCGATAAAATGCGGCAAGCCTGACCTGTGCACGCGTGTCCGGTCCAGATATTCGTCTCCAAGCGCACGGATGTCTTCCCGGCTGAGGTCCGCCAGGATGGCCGGATAGTTTGATGGATCGTCCGGGCGCTTCCTGCCTGACAGGCGCCGGACCATGGAGAGGATGTCCGGGAGTTCGAACGTGCCCTCAACTTGTGAATGGCTGGCGAGGACCTGTTCCAGCAGCGTTGAGCCGGAGCGGGGCAGGCCAACGATGAAAATCGGCTCGTCAGACGGATTGCCCCAGCCGGCGCGGTCTTCAAAGAACTGGCGCGTGTAGAAGCGCTTCTGGTCGTCCAGATCGCCGGAGTTCCGGTCCGCGCTATAGCGCAGGCCCTTTCGCCGCCATGCATTCCCCTGATGATAGGCCTCGAAGGCGCCGGCGAAATCCTTCTGGTCTTCCAGCGCCTTGCCGAGGGCGAAGCTCATGTGGAACCGGTCGGCATGGGCCAGCAAGCCGCTGTCCAGCTGCTGGCCCATGGCGGAGACATTGTCGTCCGAGAAGCGGAAGGTTTTCAGGTTGGCGAGGCTCCAATAGGCCTCTCCGAGTTCAGGTTGTGCGTTGATCGCGGCAAGATAGGCGTCGACAGCCTCGCCCTGCCGGCCGACGGTCTTCAAGGCATGGCCGAGGCTCAGCCAAAGCTTTGCCTGGTTCGGGAAAACTTTCAGGATCGATCTGTAAACAGATATTGCCTCTTCATACCGGCCCAGACGGACATGGAGCAGGGCTTCCAGCACGCGATGGGCCTGATTTTCAGGCTCGGCGGTTTTGAGGCGCTCGATTTCCTGCCCGGCCGCGTCGTACTGTTGCAGTTTGATCAGGGCATTGGCGTAGTCATGCCGTGCCTGGTGAAAGTCCGGCGCCAGTTCCAGACAGCGCTCCAGCAGCTTGCTGGCGTCCTTCGCGACCCCGAGGCGGTTGCCGAGGTCCGCCAGAAGCCGGATGCCGGACACATCCATCGGGTTGTCGTGGACATAGCGGCGCAGCACGTGTTCAGCTTCGCCGAGCTTACCGCGCTGCAGAAGATCCCCCGCCATGACGAGTTCCGGGGCAGGGCGTCCGATGGCGCGGATCTGCGCCGCAGCGTTCTGCCCGCCGGCCTGGTCTCCCATCTCCGCCCGCACGTCCGATAATGCCTTCCAGCCATTGATGAAGTCAGGATGTTCCGCTTGCAGAGTCTCCAGAACGCGGCACGCGCCCGGCAGGTCTCCGAGCGCTTTCAGGCCGCGCGCCTCCTCCAGCGCCAGCGGAGGATAGCCGGGCAGCCGCGCCTGGCTTTCCCGGGCCAGCCGGATGGCGTCCCGCACGTTACCGGTGCGCCGGGTCGCTTCGGCCCTGACCAGATGGCGCATGGGGTCTGTCGGAGTGCGCGTCAATTCGGACATCACCTGCCGGAGCGCGGCCGCCGGATCGGCTTGCAACAGCGACAGCAATTCGGTGTCTGCTTCACTCAGTGACCGGCTGGAAGGCTCAGGGCGTGTCTGCGTCAAATCTTATAGCGCCTTGTCGAAAATCATAAAAAATGTGGCCGGGTTGCAGCTTCTCCTTTGATTGGGAGACGGGATCAACACGGCGCGGGGTGCCCTTTCTTAGCGAAAACGCGGGGCGAAGAACAATCCTCGCATGTGACACGCGGACAAGCGGCTCTTTTTAAGTGAATTATTCTCATGTAGCATGCCCCCACCATGCAACACCTCCCCTCCATGACAGCCTTACGCACGTTTGAAGCTGTCGCCCGTCTGAAAAGTTTCAAGCTTGCGTCCGGTGAATTGAACGTCACGCCGTCCGCGGTGAGCCATCAGATCCGGCAATTGGAAGAGGAGCTTGGCTGCCGGCTTTCGCGGCGAGGACGCAGTGGTTTTGAGCTGACCGCTCAGGGACGGAAGCTCGCCGAGACGCTCAAACGCTCTTTTCGCCGCATCGCTGAAACCGTGGAGCAATTGCGCGATGAGAACAGCAGCCGCATCGTGCTGCAGGTTTATTCTACTTTCGCAGTCCGCTGGTTGTTGCCGCGGATGGAGTCCTTCGAGGCTGCGCATCCGGACCTCGAGATACGGCTGATCACGTCACAGTCGGATGTGAACCTGTCGGAGAGCACCTCTGATGCCTGCGTGATGATCGGTGCGCCGATCCGGCGGGAAGTCGATTACACACTCCTGTTCAGTTCGCGGGTCTATCCGGTGTGTAGCCCGGAATACCTTGAAAAGAACGGTCCGATCCTCAAGCCCAATGATCTTCGCGACCACACACTGCTTCAGGTTTACCCCTCTCAGAATGACTGGAGTGTGTGGCTGAACACGGTGGGTGCGCCGTCTGTTGATCCATCCGGAAATGCCCGCTTTGACAGTTATGATCACGCCCTGAACATGGCAGTGAGAGGTATGGGCGTTGCGCTGGCGATCGATCCGTTCGCGGATGAGGATCTCGAAGCGGGGCGGCTGGTGGAGCTTTTCCCGGGCCAGCGGGTCTTCCTGCCCGGGAAATGGTTCTTTACATCGCTGGCCACGCGCCGGAACGAGCCCAAGATCACGGCCCTGCGTCAGTGGATGCTGGATGAAATGGCGGCGAGCCGGGCGCTCTCAGATTAGCCGGGTGTGTGTGGCACAGGCCGCTGACGGGAGATGTCAGGCCGCCGCGATTTGTAAGGCCAGGAAGTTCGAAATGGCGGACACCGCTTCCGGCTCGGACAGCATCGGGGTATGCCCCCGGTTCGGCACGGTTACCAGACGGCAATTCTTGTGGCGGCGGCACATGCGGTTTGCTGTACGAGAGGTGAGAATGTCGGAATGTTCGCCCCGCACCGTCAACAAGGGGATATGCTTCATGCGGCCGAACAGGCGCCACATCATGAAATTGACTTTCCAGCCTGCGCCGGAAACATCCATATTTTCGGTAATCGCCGGGTCGTAGTCGAACTCAACCTGTCCCGAGTCCGTTTCGCGGCAGGTCTGGCGGGCGAAAGCCATCCAGTCTGTCCCGGTAAAATCCGGAAAGGCTGTATACTGACTGGACTGGATCGCGTCCGCTGCAGCCTGCCAGTCCGGAAAAGAGCGCACGCCGCTGGTATAGCCGGCAATGCGTTTCAGCCCCGCAGGGTTTACGGCCGGGCCGATATCGTTGAGGACGATGCCCTGAACCCGGTCCGGAAGGGCCTGGGACATGATCATGGCCATCAACCCGCCCATGGAGGTTCCGATCAGGCTGACCTTGTGGGCGTCGAGCTTGTTGAGCAGGGTAACCATGTCCCCGACATAGACGTCCGGAGAGTAGGCGCGATTGGGATCGCGATCCGACAGGCCGCGGCCACGGACATCGACCGCAACGAACCGGCAGGGCAGATCCAGCTGGCGGATAAGCGGCTCGAAATCCTTATGGTTCCGCGTGAGGCCATGCATGCAGAGCACGGTCAGGGCGGCGTCCTCTGGGCCGTAATCGGCTGCGTAGAGGCGCAATCCATCGGCCGACTCGTAGAAAATGTCCCGCTTGCCGGGAAGGGTGGACGCAGATGCGGTGTGTGCTCCATCCGGAGCATGTTTCAGGTCGTCTGTCATGAGGTTGCGGCCGCGCGCTTCGCATCCCGGTCATAGGTCCGTCCCGACAGGAACAGAAACACGACACTCACGGCGTTCAAAGCCAGAATGATTTCGAGGGCGGATTTGAGGGGCGTTGTTGAACCGGCCTCCGAGAAATGGGTGCTGAGCCAGCCTGCCAGCGTGGGACCGCCGCCGATCCCGATAAGGGTCAGGCAGAACAGCATGAACGCGGACGCAAACGAGCGCATACGCAGGCCGACAAGTTCCTGTGACGCGGTGTAGGCGATGCTTGCGTAAACAAGGCCGATGAAGCTTGGAACAATGTTCCAGGCATAGGCCAGTTCGATGCTGGGCGCCTGAAGGAACATCCAGGCAAAGGGCAGGGCGAGGGCCGCGCAGGCTGCAATGGTCCAGGGCCGCCACCTCAGATCGTTTGCCGACAACCGGTCGCATAGCCGGCCGACAACGACCGCCCCCACGCCGCCAACGCCGCCAATCAGGATACCCAGGGGAATCGAGACATCACCCGGGCCGACACCATACGTCCGTTGCAGGTGGCTGGAAGTGAACACCAGGAACGCATTTGCCGAAATACAGATCAGGCAACACCCGGCGAGCAGGAAAAGGAAAGATGTTTGTCCACCAATGAATGCCAGGGTTTGTTTGAGCGTCGGCGCCTGGCCCGCATCGGAGCGGGCTTCAACAGCGCCCCGGACAGGTTCTTTCAAGGTGAAGCGCACCAGCAAGGCCAGCAACAGGCCGGGAATACCTGCAAGAAAGAAGGCCGCCCGCCAGCCCCAGGCCTCATAGACGATCCCGCCGATGATGAAACCGGCAAGAATGCCGATGCCGATTCCGGTGGTGTAGATTCCGAGAGCGGTGGCGCGTTCCTTAGGTCCATAGAGGTCCGAGATGATCGAGGTTGCGGGCGGTGTTCCGCCAGCCTCGCCGACCCCCACGCCCATGCGGGCGATCAGAAGGTGCCAGTAATTCTGTGCCAGCCCGGAAAACGCCGTCATGCCGGACCAGACAGCGAGCGCGAGCGTTATGATGTTCCGGCGGTCACCCCGGTCTGCCCACATGGCAATCGGAATGCCCAGCGTCGCATAGAACGCGGCGAAGGCGAGCCCGGAAAGCAAGCCGAGCTGTGTATCGTTCAGGTTCAGGTCCGCCTTGATCGGCTCCAGCAGGATGACGAGAATCTGGCGGTCGATATGGTTGAACGTATAGACCAGCGTCAGCAGCGCGAGCACATATGCCCGGCTCGACGTGCCCATCATGCTTGCTTTCGGTGAAGACGTGTTCAGCGTCATGTTTCCGATCCTTCCTGGGCGTTGCCGCCGGCATCAAACCGCAGGCCGGCATGCGAACCGGGAGGGTGGTCCGCATGCCGGCAGTCCCCACAGCCTGCCTCAGAAGTCGGCTGAAAGAGAAACGGTGAACGTCCGCGGCGGGCCGTAGAAGGCCGAGTAGGCAGAGTCGAGGCCGAGCTGGCTCGGGGTCACGAAGTTATAGGCTGCCACGCGGTATTCCTGATCGGTCAGGTTCCGGCCATGCACGCCAACCCGGTATTTGCCGGAGGGCGAGGTCCAGACGGCGCTGAGGTCGAACAGATAGTAGCCGGACGGGTCGAGCTTCGGCCCGCCGCCTGCGAAGATCACATTTTGCCCGGCCGGGAAGCCTTCGTTCGGGACGTTGAACAGATAGTATTTGTCACGGCCCGAGACAGATCCGGTCAGGGACAGCTCACCGCGATCGGCGCCAAGATCATATATATAATTGGCAGAGATCTGGCCCTGCAGTTCCGGCGTGTTCTGTGTCACAAAGGAACTGGCGACGTTCGTCCCGCCCGACAGGATCTCGTTGATCTTCGCGTCGATATAGCCGAGCGTTGCAAAAAACGTCAGATTGTCGGTCGCAAACCAGGTGCCTTCGATTTCCAGGCCCTTGTATTCCGACGCTCCCGCATTGAACACGGACGAGACGAAGGTGTCGTTGACGCCATCATTGTTGGTGTCGGCCCCGCTCTGCACGGTGATCTGCTGATCGGTATAGTCCGCGAAGAACACGGCTGTGTTGAGCAGGAGGCTGTCTCCGAAGAAGGAGCCTTTCAGGCCCAGCTCGTAGGAGTCGACCTGTTCCGGTCCGAAGCCCAGACGGGACAGGCCGGTCGGGTCGAGGTCTTCCCGGGCACGCGGATCGAAGCCGCCCGCTTTGAAGCCCTGCGCATAGGTTGCGTACAGGTTCAGATTGTCAGCCGGTTTGTACGACACGGACACGCGCGGCGTGAACTGGTCGTCCTTCCGCTCGACGCCCTTATAGTCAGTCTGCGTGGCCAGGAAGAGCGAGGTCGTGTTCGATGGATCGAACGCGCCCGACCCCAGGCCCAGCCAGGCTTCACGCAGCACGTCTGCCGTCGTCTTGTCCTCGGTGTAGCGCCCGCCAAGCGAAACGCTCCACTTGTCGCTCAGCTCATAGGTAAAGTCGCCATAGACGGAGAAGTTCTCTTTCTCCTGCTTGCCAGCCTGGTAGATGGTGACGCCAAGCGCGCTGAGGATGACGTCAAATGCGCCGTCGGCATTCCCATCCAGATAATAGATGCCGGCAACGCCGCTGAGTGGGCCGTTATTGTAGAGAAGCTGGAACTCCTGCGAGAACTGGTCATCATTATAGTCCGCCGGCACATCGAAGTCCGGCTGCGGCAGGGCATCGAAGTCGATGGGCGTCACGGTTGACCCCTCGCGATAGGCCGTGATCGACTTCAGCGTGACGATGTCGTTCACATCCCATTGCGCGGTCAGCGAGTAGCCTTCCGTCTCAACCGAGTTCTTGTCGCCGATGCCCGCCCTTGTGTCGTAAACATTGCTGGTCACCGGAATGGTTCCATCTGCACTCGGAAGGAGGCGATGGCCGTGCTTTGCGTTGGAATCGTCCTGTGACTTGTCGTAAGCAAAGCGTAGCAGGAAATTGTCAGTCGGGTTCCAGTCGGCGCTGAGGCGATAGGCCAGCAGGTCCTTGTCGTAGTGTTCGGCGCCGGTGTTGAGGTTCTTGCCGTACCCGTCCCGTGTATATTTCGCGATCGCCCCGCCAACAGCGAATGTGTCGCTGAGCGGCGTTGACGCGGTGACGATGACATCCGCCTGGCTGTAATTGCCGAGATTGGCTTTTACCCTCAGATCCGGTTCGTTGCTGAGCGGCTTGGTGACATATTTGATCGCGCCGCCAATCGTGTTGCGGCCGTAGAGCGTGCCCTGCGGCCCGCGGAGAACTTCCACGCGTTCGACGTCGAAAATGTCGAGGATCGCGCCCTGAGGCCGGGCGATATAGACGTCGTCGACGTAAAGGCCGACGCCGGGTTCGAAGCCCCAGAGCGGGTCTTGCTGGCCGACACCGCGGATAAACGCGATGAGCGTCGAGTTCGAGCCGCGCGCAACTTCGATGGTCGCGTTCGGGGTCGAGCGCTGGATGGATGTGATATCGACAGCGCCTGTAATTTCCAGGCGTTCGGCGCCGATGGCCGTCACCGAAAGCGGAACCTCCTGGAGGTCCTGTTCGCGCCGCTGCGCCGTCACCGTCACCTGATTGAGTGTGCGTGTGGTGTCTTTTGCCTTGTCATCAGCGTCCTGCGCCCAGGCGTGATATTGGCCCCCGGTCAGCGCAATCGCTGAAACCAGGCCGAACTTCAACGTGTCAAACTTTTGGTGCTTCACGATTTCCTCCCGCAGTTTATCGTATTTTTCGGGAGTTAGTCAGAAGACGCCCCGCAGTTCGATGACGGGACGGCTCAGGCCGGGTGAACACTTTCGCTCACGCGCGTTCGTTTATAATGTCCCCTTTACGGGCAAAGACGGCGGGTGAAACGCCCCGCATTTTCTTGAAGGCGCGGTTAAAGGCCCGGACATCGGAATAGCCGAGCTGTTCTGAAACCTGATTTACCGTCGTGCCGCGGGTGAGCAGGGCATCGGCGCGGTCCATGCGGTGGTTCAGCAACAGGTCGCGGAAGGATGTATGTTCTTCGCTCAGCCGCCGCCTGAGGGTTGCGACGCTTATGCCAAAGGAATCGGCGACGGCCTGCTGCGTTTCCAGCCCCTCTGCGATCAGGTCTTCCGTACGAATGGCAAAGGGCCGGGTGTCTGTCTCCGGCTCAAGGGTTTCGAGGTGTTGGATGACCCTTGAGAAAATACCGTCGGCGCTCAGATCGGCATTCGTCTCCGGCGCGATCTGCTGGCAGGCAATGTCGTAATCGAAAACAAGTTCGTACACAGTGTTGGTATACTGAACCGGAACTTCCCAGAAAGAGGTGAGAGTGTCTTCGACGCCCTGACGACGCCGGACAAGGGAGACGCGGGTCAGGGCCTTGCCGGCGACGCCGCCTGTCAGGCTGTCCAGCAGGCAATAAACCTTGATCAGCAAGGCATCCCGGACAAAATGGGTCAGCACTTCATCGTCCCGGAACCGGTAGGGGAATTCCGAGTCATTGAGGATAAGGGTCAGCGTGTCGCCGCTCTGGCGGACCAGATTGTAATTCCCGCCATGCAGCATGTTGAAATAGGAGGCGAGGTTGCGGATATTGTCCTGCAGGGTCCGGGCGGTCTTCATCTGAGACAGCACGAAGGATCCGCTCTGATAGAGGAGCTTGCGCTCGGACAATTGCGCCGTGAGGTCGTCAAGCGATCTGGCAATCTCGGACTGGACACGGAAATAATCGGCCAGTGGCAGTTTTGTGTTCGGGGCATCCTGAAGGACACCCGGTATCAGGCCGATCCGGCTGATGATCCGGTCCACATCGACGCCCTCGCTCCCCGCCCAATTCAGAATTGGTGCGATCTGACCGATCTCGAAGACAACTCTGCGATTTGTACGAGGGGTATTCATGCCCTTCATATACAGGGATTTCCTGTCGCAGGGAATATGGATCCGGATTTGCCGCCTGTGAGACAAAGGTCGGATGGACCGGCCAGAGGTGCCAAATCCGAGCCGGATGGGGCTTTCTGCGCGCGAGCGCCGCTTTCTGGAAGGGGATAAGCGCAGCGATATCCGCAGGCCTGCGGCCCGGACCGGCTGCAGATCACGCAGAAACAGACGGCCTCAATCCACCCGATAAGTCCCGATGCCAGTCTCCCCGGCATGACATATTCCACCGGATTCCTCACACAGGCTTACAACACCATCGCTCTCGCGGTGGCCCAGACCGGCGTGAAGGCCGGTCTGTTCAGATATCCGGAACGGATCTCAAAGACAGTCAAGCGCCGTATCTCGGCGGAGCTGAAACGGCTGGCCGTACTGCTCCGCCGTCTGATCTTCCTTCTGGCCCTGCAGGTGGAGCTGGCGCCGGTAAAGCCGCGCACGGGAAGTAATTATTTCGAAAAGACTGAGGGCGAGCCGGACGCGCGCAAGGCCTTCTTTTCCGTCCTGCCGATGCCTGCGGGCGAAACCCCGGATTTTCTGCATGGCCCGATCACGGTGCCGACGCGCGGACCTGTGCCCGCCGCACCGCTGATCGCCCGCTGGGAAGCCATGCTGGAGACGCTGAAATTCTGCAAACGCCGGGCGAAGTGTCTGGCGCGCACGATCCAGCGTTGGAAGGCTGACGGTGAGGCCAGACCCTATATCGTACCTGTCCCGAGGACGCATGCGATGCCCGCCGCGCTCGGCATCGTTTCCGGCGGTCTCACCGTTCAGCTGATCGAAGCCCTGCGCGACTGGCCCGCTGCGGACACGAGCTGAACCCGTCCACAATCAGGATTTTGCCGGAGCGCCAGGGCGTTTCCGGGCGGACGTGCTGGCGGGATGGCGTTCTACCACCATCCCGCCTGAGGCACTTTAGCGGCCAGCCCCAAACCGGTAGCTCAGGCTGACGCCATAGGTTTGCGGGTTACCGTAGACGAGTTCATCAAATCCGAAGTCGGCAACGTCATAGGCGTCGACGATATAGTCTTCGTCCGTGATGTTCTTGATAAAGGCGGCAAGTTCCCAGCGGTCGCTTGCCGGCTTCAGGGCAATGCGGGCGTTTGCCAGGACATAGGAGTCCTGGCCAAGGCGCGGTGTGTTGGCCGTGTCAAAGAACTGGTCATCCGTATAAGATGCATCCACGCCGAAAATGATGCGCTTGTCATCCCAGACTGGCTGGCTCTCATAGCGCGCCCGGGCGACAAGGCTCCATTCCGGTGTGGCGACCATCCGGTTGCCCGAGAAGTCCTCGCCGATCGGGGTGACGAAGTCTTCGTACTCGGCATCCAGATAGGTGCCGGCAAGGGAGAGCTCCAGACCCTCGACGGGCAGGGACGTCACGTCGAATTCGAGACCCTTGATGCTGGCCTTGTCCGCATTGAACAGGGTTTGGGTCGGCACACCGCTGGGCGCGAGACCAAAGACCTGAAGGTCTTTATAGTCATAGAGAAAGGCCGACGCATTGGCGCGCAGTGTGTGTGCGAACCATTCGGACTTCACGCCGACTTCATAGGCGAGCAGTTGTTCCGGATCGACAATCGAGGCTTCCACCGGATCGCTGGACGCGCCGGTATTGAAGCCGCCGCTTTTGAAGCCGCGGGAAACCGACCCGTAGAGCATCACGTCATCGGTCGCATCATAGGACAAAGCGGCGCGGAAAGTCGGTTCTTCAAAGGAGATCGAGTCCCGGCCATAGGCGGACTCGTCAAGGAGTGGATAATACACCGGAGATGGCTGGCTCAGCGGAACCGCGTCAACCGGGCCGGCATAGGAGAACAGCTTGATGTTGCGGTCTTCCCAGGTGAACCGGGCGCCCAGCGTTGCTGTCAGCCGGGGGGTGAGATCGTAGTCAGTCTGGGCGAAGACAGCGAACGTGTCTGTCTTTTGCGTATACATGCGGTCGAAACGCGCGATGAAGTTCGCAGGATCGAAATACTCAGAGCCTGGAGTCGGGTTGAGGTCTGCGAGGAGTTCGAAAAAGTCCTGACCTGCCAGTTTGTCCTGCAGGTAGAAGGCGCCCATGATCAAACTGGTCCGGCCGTCCCATTGCGATGCAAGGCGGAGTTCCTGGCTGTACTGTTCCGATCCGTCATTGATGTATTCTTCCGTCAGCCGGTTCGGAGAGGCGTCGACTTCCAGCAGCGCTTCCCGGTCTGCTTTCAGATATCCGGTGACGGAGGTGAGGTTGAACATGCCGAGATCCCAGTTGATCTGGAGATCTGCGGTGACCGTTTTCACATCCTCCGGCGTGCTCTTTATGTTTTCCGATCCGGAGTACGGATCCGGATTATCTGTATAGCCGAACGCGTCACTGCAGATTGCCGCGTTGCGCCCACCGCAGACGCCATTGAAGTCAGGTACGCCAAAACCGCCGGTTCCGAAATTGAAGAGCCCCTGGCTTTCATAAGACCGCGAGGTCGCACTGCTGGCGCCGTATTCCACTTTCCCCAGGATCTCCAGCGTGTCGGTGGGGGTGTAGAGAACCTGTCCGCGGACCGCCTGAAAGTCCACGTCATTCTTTTTGGCGCTGGTTCCGTCCGGAAACAGGATCGTCCGTGTGCCATCGCGCGTGTTCGAAACGCCGGAAAGGCGCACAGCGAGCTTGTCGCTCAGCGGGATGTCGATGGCGCCTTCCAGGTCAAGCTGGTTGAAACGGCCATAGGTCGCATTGATGAAGCCCCCGGGCTCAAACCCCGGCCGCGCCGTGTGAACGCTGACCACACCGCCAGTGGTGTTGCGGCCGTAGAGCGTGCCTTGCGGGCCCTTCAGAACTTCGATCCGGTCGAGATCGTAAAGCTGAAACAGCTGCCCGATCGTGGAGTTGTAGAAGAGGTCATCGACCATCACGCCGATGGCGCCGCTGTTGCCGGGATTGAAATCGTTGATGCCAACACCGCGAATGAAGATGGTCGGGTTGGAGGCAGAGAAGCTGGACTTGATTTGCAGGCCGGGAACCTGCTGGGCCAGATCCTCTGTTGTGAGGTAGTTGCCCTCGTCGAGCTGGGTCTGTCCGATCGAGGTCACTGTGACCGGGACATCCTGCTGGGAGGCTTCACGCCGTTCGGCAGTCACCTGCACAGTCTCCAGGACGCGTCGGCTGTTTGGTGTATCTTTGGTTTCCTGGGCATTGGCCGGCATGAAAACGGTCAGGGCGGTCATAGATACCGCGCAGGCCAGCAGGGGCATCGGGGCGAATTGGCTCATGAATTCCTCTCTTTGATTTTTCTGTGCTTCCAGTGTGTTCCGGGCTTAATTGCTCAGAACGGAAGCTCTTCGTCTTTCATTTGAACAAAGACGCTTTTCTTCTGGGTATATTGATCCAGGACATCCCAGCCATTTTCCCGTCCGATGCCGGACTGTTTGTATCCGCCAAAGGGGATTTGCATGGGCTGGGCCTGATATGTGTTGATCCAGAACATGCCGGTCTGGATAGAGGCAGCGACACGGTGCGCTCGGGTGAGGTCTTTCGTCACCACTCCACCAGCGAGGCCATAGTCGGAATCATTGGCGCGTTTGATGACTTCGTCTTCGGTGTCGAATTTCAGGAGTGTCATCACCGGGCCGAATATTTCTTCGCGGACGTGCTCCATGTCGTCGGTGCTGTCGCCGATAACGGTCGGAGCGTAAAAGAAACCATTCTCACACCCGGCGACCTCGACGCGATGACCGCCTGCCAGGACACGGGCGCCTGCACTCCAGGCCCGCTCGACAAAGCCGGAAACGACATTGAGATGGTTCTCAGAAATGAGGGCACCAATTTGTGTTGACGGGTCCGATGGGGAGCCGACCCGCAATTTTGCTGTTCTCTCCAGGATCTTCTCGACAACGGCATCATAGATGGCGGCATGAATAAATACGCGTGTTCCGTTCGCGCAGATTTCGCCCTGGGTCAGGAAATTCGCATACATGGCCAGGCGCGCGGCGTGTTCGGGATCTGCGTCGTCGAAAATGATGAAAGGCGATTTCCCACCCAGTTCCAGCGAGACATGCTTCAGGCGCGGGGAGGCCGCTTCCATGACCTTCCGGCCGGTCGGTGCGCTGCCGGTGAGGGAAACTTTCGCGATACCGGGATGTTCTGAGAGTGCAGCGCCGGGGCCGCGTTCCCCCTGAAGGACATTGAACACGCCGGGAGGGACACCCGCTTCACAATAAACTTCGGCCAGGTGGACCGCAGAAATCGGTGTCAGTTCAGACGGCTTGAAGATCATGGCATTGCCGCAGGCAAGCGCCGGGGCTGACTTCCAACAGGCAATCTGAAGAGGATAGTTCCAGGCGCCGATCCCGGCACAAACCCCGAGGGGCTCACGGCGGGTGTAGTAAAAGCCGTAGCCGAAATCCTGGTACTCGCCCTGCAGGCTGCCGGCGAGATTGGCATAATGCTCGATCGCATCTGCGCCAGTCTGAACATCCACTGTCGCGGCTTCAGCGATCGGCTTGCCGGTGTCGTCAACTTCTATGCGCGCAAGTTCGTCGTTCCGGGCCCGGAGAAGCTCGGCCGCTTTGCGCAGGATGCGCCCGCGTTCCTCGGCTGGAAAGGCAGCCCAGTCTTTCTGGGCTGCGGTGGCAGAGTCGACCGCCAACTCAATCTGACGGTCGCTGGCTTCCCGGAACCGGCCAATGGCTTCCCCGGTGGCGGGGTTCACCGAGGTGAATTCGGTATCGCCGTCTCCGGCCAGTCGTTTGCCGTCCACAAAGAGATCAATGGCGTATTTCACGTCGACATCCTTTTTTCTTGCGCGTGGCAAAGAGTGTGATAGTTCGAACAAATAACTGCACGTACAATTACATTTGTCAATCAATGCTCACGCGGCGGGTTATCTGATGGATGTGAGGGCACGCGGTTGGGCAGATGAAACAGGAAGGGATCGGCATGCGTATTGGTTTTCTGGGACTTGGGAACATGGGCGCCAACATGGCGATGGTGCTGCAGCGATCGGGCCTGCAGTTGAAAGTGCATGACATCGACCCCGCAAAGGCCGAGTCGCACATTCAGAATGGCGCAATCTGGGCCGAGACACCGGCAGATTGCGCGCGGGATGTGGACATCTTCATTACATCGCTTCCAAAGCCGGATGTGGTGCAGGCCGTTATGGCGGGAGAGCAGGGCGCGTTGTCTGGCCTGCAAGCTGGAACGATCTGGGTCGACACGACGACGAATGACGTTGGCGTCGTTGAGGCGCTGGCGGAGCAGGCTGCCAGGATCGGGGTGAAAACCGTTGATTCCCCTCTGACTGGCGCCGTGGATGGCGCGCGGCGCGGGGAACTGACGCTCTTTGCGGGCGGGGAAGAAGCCGTTGTGGCCGCGTGCGAGCCAATTCTGTCGCGGATGGGCCGTGTGATCTATTGCGGCCGTCTCGGCACGGGCAATGCCGTGAAACTGGTCACCAATTATCTCTGGTTTACCCATGCGGCCGTCATCGGTGAGGGATTGATGCTGGGCAAACGCGCCGGCGTTCCGTTGGATGTCCTGTGGGATGCCATCAAGGACAGTGTTGGCGACAGCTTCGTCGCCCGGCATGACGCGCCATCAATCTTCGCCGGACACTACGATCCGTCATTCTCGCTGGAGCTTTGCGTGAAAGACCTGCGCCTGTGCAAGGAGCTGGCGGAGCGTGGCAATGTGCCGATCCCGATTGGCGCCAAGGTGGCCGAGCGCTTTGCTCTGGCAGCTGAAACCTATGGCGGGTCGGAAGCGGAACTTAAGGTCGCGAAACTGATCGAGGACGAGGTGGGCGAAGACCTGCGCCTCGAAGGGGACTGGCCACTGCACTGGGAGGCGTGACACAGGGAGGGGCGCCTCTCCCGGCGGTCTAGCGACCCAGTCTTGAGTCCAGGCAACCGAGCGCAACTTCCTTCGCGACGTGCGAGGTGAGTTCAGACCGCTTCTGCGCGTGCTCGACCCAAAGACCGTCGATAATGAGAGCGGTTTCCGTTGAAAACGCTGCAGATTCAGCGGGCGGCAACACTTTGCTCGCATAGCGGTTCAGGCTGCGTTGCAGCAATCTGTCACTCAGGCGTTCAATGCGGGCGAACTTTGGATCGGAATGCGCATTCGCCCAGAAGTGCAGCCACACCGTACAGAATTCGGAATTGAATAGCGCGGGCGAAAACTTGGACGTTATGACCGCGCGGAGCCGGTCAATATCGCTGTTGGCGGATGCGATGGCAGCGCTTTCCTCCGTCAGGACGAGGTTCAGCAATTGCCGCATGGTGGCTTCGAACAGGTCAGTCTTGTTCTTGAAGTGCCGGTAGATCGTCCCCCCGGTGAAGCCAGCCTCTGCCGCGATCTTCTGAATTGTGGATTCGGCGTAGCCATACTTGTTGACGCAGGTCACTGTTGCCTGAACCAGGGCGCGTTTGCGGGTGAGTTTTGTCTCGGCTCTCCCCATGGCTCTATCCGATCGCTGGCGCAGCTTTGAGGCGCCGGCCCAGATAGTCATCAGCGATCTGGCGGGCGGCTTGCGGCGTGATCGTGCCTTCGCTTTGCGCCCGGCGGATCCACAGGCCATCGACCAGGGCCACAAGTTCCTGGGTTGCCCGTTCCGCATGCTCTCGCGGCATCAGGCGCGACAGGGCGTCGAGCAGGTTGCGGTGAAAGCGTTGCGAATTGATGCGCTCCAGCCGGGCGAGCTCTTCGGAGCGAGCTGTTTCGGACCAGAATTGCAGCCACACAAAGCAATTGCGATGCGTAAACAATTCGTCGGACAAGTTGGCGCGAAGGACGGCCCGGGCCCGCTCCAACGGGGAGTCCGCCTTGCTGAGTTCGAGGACAAGTTCGTCGCTGATGCCCGACATCAGCAACCGCATGGCCGCGGCGAACATCTCTTCCTTGGAGCCGAAGTGATAATGGATGTTCCCCGTCGACAGGCCGGCGATTTCGCCAATTTTAACGACCGTCGCATCATGGACGCCATGCTGATAGATCGCGGCAATCGTCGCTTCCAGCAGCTGCCTCTGGCTCTGGTCTCTCTGTCTGCGCTTTTGTGCAACGGGTCTCATGGGCACTCTGGATAATCTTTACGTTGATACTTCACGCGTCGTCTGGGGTTCGTACAGAAAAAAAGTCACTCAACATGCAACGAAAAGACTTTCTATCAAAATGTAATTGCATGACCGTTTACAAAATGTGATAAAGCTGACGTCAAAAGGAATGTGGAGCATCGGGAGGAAAATGCCGTGACTGCCAATGTAACTCAGTTGCCCGAAACCGCTTCGGCGGAGGATATTCTTCAGGCCCTGGATAAGGATGGCGTCGTTATCGTGCGTGACTTCCTGTCTTCCGGATTGGTCGAACGGCTCAATTCTGAGCTGCAGCCTCATATCGACACCTACCGTATGCGTGAGGTGGAGTCGGGATATGATGACTTTCTCGGTGGATCGACCGTGCGCCTTCACGGCATCGCGGCCAAATCGGAAAGCTTTCCCGACGCACTGCTCGAGCCCAGAATGCTGGCTGTCATGGATGCGTTGCTGAAGCCGAATTGCACGGACTACCGGCTCAGCGCGGCAGAGCTGATTGAGATTCGCGGGGGAGAAACCGCCCAGATCATTCACCGGGACGATGATTCCTGGCCACGCGCGGCTCAGGCTGCTGCACCACTCGTTATCAATGTCATGATGGCCCTGACAGATTACACGGTGGACAATGGCGCAACAGTGGTGGTGCCGGGAAGCCATAAATGGGATGCCGATCGTGTTCCTGAGGCGGACGAAATTACGCAAGCAGTGATGCCGGCAGGGTCCGCCGCGATCTTCACGGGGCAATGCCTCCATGGCGGCGGAACGAATACGAATGGCAAGGTGCGCCGCGGTTTGTCTGTCTCTTTCTGCCATGGCTGGCTGATGCCGGTCGAGAACAGCTGGCTCGGCGTTCCGCTGGAACGTGTTCGCCGGTTGCCGGAACGGGCTCAGGAACTGCTTGGCTATTCGACATATGACGGCACCAGCATGGGTGGTGGCATGATCAACATGTATGAAGTCGGAAGCCCGAAAGCCCTTCTGGACTCCTGATGATGACTGAAGGCAGGGAAGTTGCCGCCGCTGACTATGTGATCGTTGGCGCGGGCTCAGCAGGGTGTGTACTGGCCAATCGCCTTTCGGCAAACGGGGCACATGACGTTGCTGTTCTGGAATATGGCGGCAGCGATATGGGGCCGTTCATCCAGATGCCCGCAGCGCTTTCATACCCGATGAACATGAAACGCTATGACTGGGGATACCGGAGTGAACCGGAGCCTCACCTTGGGCGGCGCCGCCTTGCGGCGCCGCGCGGAAAAGTCCTTGGCGGTTCATCCTCCATCAACGGGCTTGTCTACATCCGGGGGAACCCAAAAGACTTTGACGCCTGGGAGGCCAGCGGCGCAGACGGTTGGAGTGGAAGGCATGTGCTGCCGTATTTCCGGCGGCTCGAAAATGTCGAGGGCGCAGATCCGGCAATTCGGGGCACGGCGGGGCCGATGCGGATTACCCGGCCTGATCAGGCACATCCGTTGGATCAGGCTTTTGTGGCATCCGCAGTGGAAGCCGGATTTTCCCGGACGTCTGACTGCAATGGGCGCCAGCAGGAAGGCTTCGGCCCGATGGAGCAAACCATCTGGAAGGGGCGGCGTTGGTCTACGGCCAATGCCTATCTGAAGCCGGCGCTTGGGCGCGAAAACCTGAGCGTACACAGGGGGCTGGCGGCACGTGTCTTGTGGGAAGGCGACCGTGCTGTCGGTGTCGAATTCCTGCGCGGAAAGACCCGGCACGTCATTCGGGCGAGAAAAGAAGTTATCCTGAGCAGCTCGGTGTTCAATTCCGCCAAGCTTCTCATGCTGTCCGGCATCGGTGCAAAAAGCGATCTGGAAGCCCTCGGAATCGATGTTTTGCGTGACCGGAAGGGCGTTGGGAAAAACCTGCAGGATCACCTGGAAGTATATCTGCAGATGCGTTGCACCCGTCCAATCACACTGCGGAAATACATGAACCCGGTCAGCAAGGGACTGGCCGGGGCGCAATGGCTGCTCACCAAAACGGGCATTGGGGCCAGCAATCATTTCGAGACGGCCGGTTTTGTCCGCGTCAATCCGGATGCCGCGTATCCCGATGCGCAGTACCACTTTCTGCCAGCAGCGATCAGGTATGACGGCTCCCAACCAGAATCCGATCACGGGTTTCAGGCGCATATCGGGCCCGGGCGAACGACCGCGCGGGGCGAAGTGAAGCTGGCATCTGCGGATCCGGCCGCGCCTCCGTCCATTCGTTTCAACTACATGTCGCGGCAGGCTGACTGGGAGACCTTTCGCGCGTGCGTAAGGCTGACGCGTGAAATTTTCTCCCAGCCTGCTCTGCGGGAGTTCTCCGCAGGTGAGATTTCACCCGGGCTGGACTGCCGCAGCAATGACGACATCGACGCTTTCGTCCGGCGGGAGGTGGAGAGCGCTTACCATCCCTGCGGCACCTGCCGGATGGGACAACCCGATGATCCAGATGCGGTGGTGGACCCGGAGTGCCGCGTCATCGGCGTCGAAGGATTGCGAGTTGTCGATTCGTCCGTGTTTCCGAACATCACAAATGGCAATATCAACGCACCAACAATCATGGTCGCGGAAAAAGCGGCTGATCATATACTCGGCAACAAAATCCTCGATCCGGACTCGGCATATGGGTGATAGCGCAAAGGATCTGCAACGCACGTCCCGTTTTGGTATGGCCCCCGAACTCGGCGCTATTCTGCTCGGCGGATTAGCTGTGACGCAGATCGTCGCCATGCCGCTATTGGTGCCGATCATCGCGGCGGCATTTCAGGTTGATGCCGCAGCGGCTGGTCTTATCGGGCTGGCAAACCTCTTGGGGACAGCGGCCGGCTCACTCTTCGTGACGGTCTTCTTGCCGAAATTGCGGCCACGCAAAACGGCAATCTATGCGGCGCTGTTTGCCTGTTTGGCGCAAATCGGCGTGGGAGCGGTACCCAACTTCACCGGTGCGGTTCTGCTTGAGGCGCTGGCTGGAGCAGGCGCTGGTGTCCTTCTGGCCCTCTCCGCAGCGATTGTCGGTGAAACGAAAAACAGTGAGCGCGGATTCGGCTTCATTCTGGCGCTTCAGGCTGTGGCGGCTGTCTTCGTCCTGTTTGTTTTGCCGGAAGTCAGTTCTGAAGAAAGCTTGATGCCTGCGGCTCTTTTTCTGACGGCGCTTCAGCTCCTATTACTTCCCGCCGGTCTTCTGCTCGCCGATAAGTATAACCGGCCCGTTTCAGAAGCGGCCACCACAGTGGCGGGGAAAATTCCATCGACGGTTTGGCTATACGCGGCGGCCTTCTTTGCATTTTCCATAGCCGTCGGCGTGATCTGGGTGTTTTCCGGCATTTTGGGTGGGCTTGCCGGCATCGACGTGAACAAGATCGGACATGCGCTTGCCATCGGAAATATTGCGGCGATTATCGGTTCGCTAATAGCCGCGGCGACGACAACCCGGTTTGGCCGCCTGTTTCCTCTGTTCAGTGTCAGTATCATTTTGATGGCGGGTGTCTCATTGTTCAGTCCCGGCATGACGCTTTCAGTATTCTACCTGGCGAGCAATCTATATCTCTTCGCGTGGGGTGGTGGGTTGCCTTATTTCATGGGCGCGGTGGCAGAGGACGATTCCAGCGGGCGCGTAACATCCGTTCTTCCCGTCATTTCCTTTGCCGGCATGGGGGTGGGGCCAATGCTGGTGCCGGTGTTTCCCGCGGCAAACCTTTTTTCCCAGGTTCTCGGGACGACGCTTGTGGCCGGTATATTGGCGATCACCGTTTCGCTGATCGCGCGTATCCTGCAGCGCAAGCATATGGGCCGGACATGATCGTCCAATAAAACGCTCAGACCCTTCAGGTCAGATCCACACATTTCACGTCTTCGCCGACGTTCGCAGCCGGGGCATTCGGGCGGCGTCGTATCAGACAATTTGCGGCTTGCAACGGGCGGAGCAAAGAGCTGTCCTGATCGGGAAGTGGTGACACAGAGTGCGCCCCATCTATCCGGCGCATCACGGCTCTATAATATGTTTCCCTGAACCCTCCGGCAGGCATATCTGTTTCAAGCCGGGCGCTGAAATAACCAGTCTGTCCTGCGGTTTTTGAGAGCAACGCTTTCAGGAAGAGGTGTGCGCAAACAAAAGCAGACGCCGGGTTTCCGGGGAGTCCGAGTATAAGCTGTTGCCCCTTTTTGGCGAACCAGGTGGGCTTTCCGGGGCGGACGGCGATTCCCGAAAAGAGCATTTCCGCACCTGCATCCTCGAATGCTGTTTTCATGTAATCATAGTCGCCGACGGATGCTCCGCCGATGGGAAGGATGAGATCAGCCTCTCCGCTTGCATCGATAAGAGCGCGGATGTCCTCGATTGTGTCGCCAGCGATGCCAGGCGTCACCGGCTCTCCGCCCCAGGTGCGGATTAGGGCTGCCAATGCCGTTGAATTGGAATCGATGATCTTGCCCGGTCCCAGTTCGCTGCCGGGCGGGAGCAGTTCGTCCCCACCCGGTATAATGGCGATGAGGGGCCGTCTTAGTACGCGCACTGTGCTGTTATTGCCTGCGGCCGACAGACCAAGGTCGGCAGGAGACAGTCGTGTGCCCTCAGGAACGAGAACGGCCCCTTCAGCGAAGTCCCGCCCGGCTTTGCGTATGTGCCGGGAGGACGTTTGAGGTGTGGTGACTTCGATAATATTCCCGGTTCGGTGCGCCTCTTCCTGAATAAGAATATGATCTGCCCCCTCCGGTAACGGGGCGCCGGTGAAGATGCGGATGGCTTCGCCTGCCGCAAGTGGATGCGTGGGAACTGTTCCCGCGGGGATCTCCCCCGTCACTTGCAGGCGGGTGCCCGCGTCCCGTGTGTCAGCGAGGCGGACTGCGTATCCGTCCATCGCGGACACGTCGGCAGGCGGAGTTGTCGTTCTGGCCAACACATTTTGCGCAAGAACCCGCCCCAGGGCAGCGGCGAGCGGAATCGTCTCCTCTCCTGCGTCCAGGATATGCGCCGTCAATGCAGCCAGTGCGTCGTCAACACTGATGAG
Organism: uncultured Hyphomonas sp.; assembly: GCF_963677035.1. Classification (NCBI taxonomy): domain Bacteria; kingdom Pseudomonadati; phylum Pseudomonadota; class Alphaproteobacteria; order Hyphomonadales; family Hyphomonadaceae; genus Hyphomonas; species uncultured Hyphomonas sp. The sequence continues at coordinate 3,476,965 of NZ_OY781472.1, read as the reverse complement.
TTTCGTCACGTGTTTTCCTTGTGATAGTCGCCGGACTTGCCGCCCGTTTTGCTCACCAGTTCGATGTCCGAGATGACCATTTCCTTGTCCGCAGATTTCAGCATGTCGTAGAGCGTGAGACAGGCCGCTGAAACGGCTGTCAGGGCCTCCATCTCAACGCCGGTGCGGCCAGACGTTCGAACCGTTGCCGTTACCTTCAGTGCATCTGACTCGGATGGCGTGATGCGGACTTCAACATTGGTGAGAGGAAGCGGGTGGCAGAGCGGGATCAGATCAGCAGTTTTCTTGGCAGCCATAATGCCCGCGAGTTCCGCGATTGCGATAGGGTCGCCTTTCCGCGTTTCCCGGCTCATGGCCAAGGTGCGCGTTGCGGCTGCCATTCTTATCTTACCCTGAGCGACAGCAACCCGTTCCGTGATCGCTTTGTCCCCGATATCGACCATCCGTGCGCGTCCGTCCGGACCAATATGAGAGAGCTCTGTCATCCTTCGTGTTCCATCAGCCGCGGCATCAGTTCGACAAGATTGCAGGGCTTGTAGCGGCTGTCGAGCTGGTAGGAGATGACCTTGTCCCATCCATCTTTCACAGCGCCGGTTGAACCTGGCAGACAGAAAATGAAGGTTCCGGATGCGAGGCCTGCGATTGCCCGTGATTGCAGGGTTGAAAGGCCGACGCTCCGGAAACTGACCTGATGAAAGATGACGGAGAACCCTTCGATCGTTTTGTCGAAGAGGGGGGTCACCGCTTCAGGCGTCACGTCACGGCCAGTCAGCCCGGTGCCTCCACTCGTAATCACGACGTCCGTCTCCGGGTCTGCGATCCATTCGGAGACTTGCGCGCGTATCGCGGCTTTGTCGTCCGGCAGGATCTTTCTTTCGGTGAGGATGTGGCCTGCTGTTTCCAGTCTTTGCACCAGTGTTGCGCCCGATGTGTCGGTTTCAAGTGTGCGCGTATCGCTGACGATCAACACCGCGATCCGCACAGGTTTGAATTCCAGTTTTTCGTTAATGCCATGCATATTGGGTCAGCTCTCTCCCTGTGGGTTCCATCTGGCACGGTCGACGTAATCGTCGGCCCGCGGCTCAATCCAGCGTGTTTCCGATGCGGTCACTTCCTTTTTCCAGAAGATCGCATCTGTCTTGAGGTAATCCATCAGAAAGTCGGCAGCTTCGAATGCGGCTCTCCGATGTGGCGCAGCGGTTGCGACGAAGACAATCGGCTCGCCCGGTGCCATGTCACCGATCCTGTGGATGACATGGACGGCTGTAAGCGGCCACCTTTGCCTTGCATCATCAACAGCTTGCCGGATGCCATTCTCCGTCATTGGCGAATAGGCTTGCAGATGCAGGGTTTTGACATCCCCTTCATCAGACCGAGAGCGAACCAGGCCACAAAACGTGACAATCGCGCCGGCGCCCGCGGCGTCCTTTTCGAACTCTGCTAACGCCTCAGCCGTTAAAAAGGAGTGGTCTGAAAGCCTGATCATCAGCCACCTCCGACTGGCGGAAGGAAGGCGATTTCGTCGGCGTCCGACACCGGAAACGGATCGGCAATGATCTCACTGTTGACCGCCATACGGACGCTGCTGTGCATCAGGGCGCCGTTGAAGTTTCGGGTTTCGTCCAGCCATTCCCGCAGCGCTTTTGTCTCAGAGATCCGGTCCGGAAGCGGGATTTGTTCCGATACCTTTCCAAAGATACTGGACAGTTTTCCAAAGTAGAGAATCCGGGCCATCTTTATCCTCCCGTTACCGACATGTGCCGCGCCACAGAAGGGCTTTGGCCGGGCGTTTTGATCGAGAAGTCGTGACGTTCGGGTTTCGCAAAGAGCGCTGCATCCAGGGCTTCATCAAGGGCCCGCGCGGGATCTGGTGCCTCCCTGAGCGGTGTGCGGAGGTCGATGTGATTGTTCTGCCCCAGGCACATATAAATTCGTCCTGTGCAGGTGATGCGGACGCGATTACATCCCGCGCAGAAATTGTTCGTCAGTGGTGTGATAAAGCCAACACGCCCACCTGTTTCACGAATCTGGAAATAGCGCGATGGCCCTGCCAATGGATCATTTCTTTCTTCCGGTTCCAGCGTCCATCGCGTTTCGAGCTCGCGCCGGATCATATCCAACGGAATGTACTGGTCGAACCTGTCTTCTTCTGTTTCCCCCATTGGCATGACTTCTATCAGGGAAACGTCGTGTCCCTGTTTGTGAGCCCATGAAATGATGTCCGGAATTTCCTCGGCATTCTGGTGCTTCAGGGCGACCGTGTTGATCTTGACCTTCAGGCCTGCGGTCTTCGCGGCATCAATGCCTTCAATGACCTGAGAAAGTTGATCCCGGCGGGCGATCTCACAGAAGCGGGCAGGGTCCAGGGTGTCGAGAGAGACATTCACTCTACGGACGCCCGCTGCGGCGAGGTCGTTTGCGTGCTGCGAAAGCTGAGTGGCATTGGTGGTCAGGGTGAGTTCTTCAAGGCCGTTGCCCAGCATTTGACCCAGCTGGTTGAACAAAGACATGATATCTTTTCGAACCAGCGGTTCGCCGCCCGTAACCCGGATTTTCCTGACGCCCCGCCTTATGAAAGCCTTTGCGACGAATTCGAGTTCCTCAAGCGTCAGTAATTCCTTTCTGGGAAGAAAAGTCATCGCCTCAGCCATGCAGTAGGTGCAGCGCAGATCACAGCGGTCTGTGACCGACATTCGCAGGTAGGTCACCTGTCGGCCAAACGTGTCTACAAGCGGGGCGGATGAAGATGTGGTCATCGGGTTATGCAGTCCTCCAGACCTTGTACAGCAGTCGCACCGCAACGACGAGGATCAGAATCGCCGTTCCATAGCGCAGATGGTTTGGCTGCATCCGGAACACGCCGTAGCGGTTCCCGATCCATCCGCCGATAAGAACGGCGGGCAGGAGTGGCAGGTAGGGCATTGCGAGTTGCAGCGTACCAACATTGCTCAACTTGGTTGCTTGCCCGGCGAGGCCAGACAAGGAGTTCAGCAGGATGAACAGGCTGCATGCCGCGGCAATTGCCTTTTCATGGCTCCATCGGATCCAGTAAAGAACGGGAGCAAGAAATATCCCGCCACCAATTCCCACCAGACCGGCCAGAAAACCAGTCGCCGCTCCCACGGGCAGAAGGATCATCGTGCGCGAAGACGACGAGGCGTCACGCGTTTGCTTCCACCTGTTTTGAAAGAGCATGGAAAGGCCTGTGATCATCAAGGTGATACCGAGTAGTGCGGAAAATGCGAATTCGTTGATGGGCACCCGGCCACCGAGCCAGGCGAGTGGGACGGACAAGGTCAGCGCCGGCAGAAGGGCGCGCCAGTTCAGGTCTCCTGCTATGCCGTAACGGAGCGTGTTTCCTGAAACTACCAGAATATTGCAGGCGAGTGCGATGATCGGCACGATTCTGAAATCAGCGCCCGAAAGGATGAGGACGGCATTGTAGGTCGACCCGCCGCCGAAGCCGACGCTGGCATACAGGGCCGCTGTAATAAAGAAGATAACGGGGAGCAGGTAAGCCAGAATCCCGCCCCTCTAGGTCATCAGGGCACCGGTCGCCCGGGCCAGATCTTCGATGGTGTCGACGTCGATGGCCTCTTGTTGCGGCAATGGTATTGTTTTTGTATCGCTCAGGGAGCGGAACACATCCCGAGCCCCAACATCGCCAGGAATGTTCACCAATGCATTAAACGTGTTCCGTGGGAAAATGGCGGGCGGGCATAGTGTGTCGCCGGCAGCCGACATAACCGCAGAAATTCCTGGAGTCATTGCATTGCGGAGCCCGAGCAAATGATTATCGGAAACGAAGGGCATGTCAGCAAGCAAGATCAGGGCATGTCCGACCCCCTGAAGTCCGGCTACGGCGTCTATGGCCGCCTTCAACGAGGTTGACTGTCCGGCGGCTGGGTCATGATTTTCTACAATTTCCCATCCTGCGGATTTCAGTATCCTCTGGCGGTCCGACTGGCGCGGTCCGGTCACGGCGATGCGCGTCGCGCAAGGTTCGTCTGAGAGGTGCATTGCAGCATGGCTCAGCATCGGCTTTCCAGAAAGATCTGAGAGCAATTTGTCTCCGTCCTCGAACCGTTTTGATTGTCCGGCAGCGAGGAGAATGACCGCCGTATCTGAAAATGGCGCACTCTGCGCCTGCGTGTAAGCCCCGACGATCTCAGCCAGTGCTGAAACGGCCAGCATCGAGGAATCCCGCATGGACGGGAGCAGGCCGACCGGTCCTCGCACACGGGTGGTTTGTTCGGGCTCAACACCTTCCTGCTGCAAACGCATCTGTCGGCGGTTCTGTGTTTTCTGGCTACCGACCGCACCAACGTAAAATGCTTTGCCTCGAAGCGCTTGTTTCAGGAGCGCCGTTTCCCAATCCGGATCGTGGAACATCAGAATGAAGGCGGTCCAGGCGTCGTCGGCCGAGACGGGCAAATCTTGCGGTGTCTTCAGCGACACGAGGTCGTTGAAACCCTCCAGCGCCGCTTCGTCTATGTCTTCGCCGTCGCGTAGCTGCAGCGTCAGTCCGTATCCGCTCGCCCTCACCAGTTTTGCCAGGGCCAGTGCGTCGGCGCCACGTCCGGCGATCCTGACATGGAGCCTTGGTGTGTAGGTGAATGTCGTCGATAGTCCCGGTAAGGAAAGTCGTGCACGCTCGCGGCGATATAGAGCGGCGTGACATTTTCGAAGGGTGGCTTCATCGGCGTCCGGCAGGATCGTGATTTCGATGGCACCGCCGCAAGGGAGTGGCATGTCTATGAATGGTGATCCGTCACCATATCTCAGCGACATGTTCTTGTTCTCTGCGATCGCCTGTTTCGCCTGCAATGCAACATCAGCATCTATGCAGCCGCCGGATATGTAACCGCATTTACGACCGTCGGCGCTTACGGCCATCAGTGCGCCTGGGGACCGAACGCTCCCGCCTTGTGTGGATGAGACCACGACCAGCGCAACCGGACCGGATTGCCGCCAGATCAGCCACTGGCCCAACACGTCCTGTGGGTGTTCTGCATAAAGGCGCGAAGGATCAGCCATTACTGAGCATTATAAACAGTGATTTATAATGCGACAGCCCTAATTAGGTTTGCCCGGCTTGCTGAATGTCTTGAGGAGCTCTTTGTTGTGCGCGAGGGCGCGCTTGCAAAGCTCGCGGTAAATGCTGCGTATTTCGTCGGCCTCATCTGTCAGTCGCGAGCCTCCGCCATCTGCTCCGCCCTGAGCTGAGATCACAAGTGGAACGCCAAAATCACGGTTCATCGCTTCGACGAGCTTTTTGGCGCGGGGGTAGGACATGCCTAATTGCGCGGCTGCCTTGTTGATGGACCCAAGATCCGCGATTGCCTCCAGGAGGGCAGCTTTGCCCGGTCCGAACCGCCCTCCGCCGGGCAGGTCAATCCGGATACTCAGGCGGGGCTTGTCGGGTGCCGTCATCGTCTGATCCCCGGAGCTTCCATTGCCAGTCCTTCTGCCCGCTTCGCCAGATAGAGTTCGACAGCTGTATAAGTTTCCGACCCATAGTCCATCGGCTCAGCACGAATACCGGTGTCACAATCATGTAGCCGCCTTTGAAGAGAACCAAGTGTCTGCCACTCCATCCTGTAGGCAGGGAAAGCGTTTCCATGTCCCTGACTGATCGTATCGCCCCGCAGCTTGTCGCCCCAATGCTCGTTATGACACTGGCTGCAGGCCAGGTTGAACTGGCCCTTGCGAAGAAAGAAATAATCTTCGCCTGCGTCATAGTATTTCCTCGCCGGACCGGTGATGTCTACTTCAACCGGAACGCCATGGGCGAGACTGGAAATATAGGCAGTCAGGCTCAGCAGGTCGTTGCTTTCATATTCCAGCGGAGGAAGGTCCTGGTAACGCTCGCGGCAGAGGTTGATCCGGCCTTCGAGATTCACGAGCTTACCTGTTTGCGGGTCAATGGCGGGGTAGTGAGCCGCTGCCTCCGCAACCGGGCGGCTGTTTTCGGTATGGCAGGAAGCGCAGGATTCTTTGCCATTGTCCGGATGCCGATTGAACAGCGTGTCACCTTTGTCGATCCACAGGAAGCCAGGATTGGCAAACGCATCATCCTGAAGGGACCGGGTTTCCGGTTGAAGGAACACGTAGCCGGACCGGATATCTGCGGGCGAGATCTGGCTGTCCTGAGCGTATTGATCCTGCGGCCTCCCACATCCTGCCAGGACGAGCGCCAGTAGACAGACGCGCCTCATGTGACCGTCAGCATCCGCTGTTCGGTCCAGCTCTCTCCATGCTGGTCGGTCCAGGAGAATTCCAGAGGTCCGGTCTGTGAAGCGCGGGCATGGAAAGCCAGGAATGGGTTGGCCGCAATCCCCGGAAAGAATCCTCCTTCAAAGATGACATGACCATCATAGGTGCAGCGGAAGTGTTTAATGATGTCCCGAGGAATGGTCTCGCCTTTGGAATCCCGCCGGTAGCCTGTCTCCATCGGGTGCTGGATCATGACCTTGAGTTCGATTATCTCGCCTTCAAAAGCGGTTTCCGGAGCAGAAATTCGGATCATCGGGGCGTCACCTCTCTAACCGATAACGCATGCAGCGAGAGTAACATATGTGCTGCCCGTTCCGGCCCACAGCGTGCCATCGTTCATTTCTGCGACAACGCGAAGTGTCTGAGTCCCTGCCATACGGACCCGTGTGGAAACATCCGCGCGGCCCGAATACGGGCCCAGACGAAAAAGAGCGATGGTTGCAATCGGATTGCGGGGAGAAAGGACGATGATTTGTTTTACGAAGTCATCGTCTGTCATGGGACTATCAACGGCAATCCCAATCGGGACCGAATTGCCGTTTTCGGCAATTGGGGGCAGCGTTACCGTCACCTTACCTTCGTTGATCGGCCGATCGCCGAATATGTCCCGAATTGCCTGATCGGCGTCTTCTGGTGTTGCAGACGCCAGCGGAGCAAGAACAGACGCAATCGAAAACGCACCGGAAGAGGCGAGCAAAGTGCGGCGCGTACAGGTCAATCCGAAAGGTGTTTGTTCGTCCTGTGGCATCAGTTTGTCTGCGTTTCCAAAAAGGCAACGATGTCTTCGATCTGCTGAGCGCTAAGGGCAGGCTTGCCACTGTACGCATTGCCAACCTGTCGAAGGTCGCCCGTGCGGTAATAGGATGGCATGACAGTGTCTGGCCAAATGCCCTGGGCGTCAACAATGCGATAGCGGATCTGTCCAGTGGTCAAGCGTTCGCCGATACCGGTGAGCGGGGGACCGACATTTCCCTGAAATTCTGCGTCCAGGCTGTCGATTTTGTGGCACAGAACGCAATGTCCGTCGTCGCGCGAGACAAATATCTGTTGCCCCCGCATCGGGTCTCCCGACGCGCCATTCAGTGGTTGAGGAATCGAGTCCCCAGCGATCTGGACGGGACTTGCCAGACGATCTTCCCGGGCTTGCTCACAGGCGGGCAGAAGGAGAAGGGAAAGCAAACCTGTATAAGCTTCTCTTGTCATCCGAATGTCTGTTCAGTGATGGTATGGAACCATGATTTTGCCTGCAGCGCTTCGTTCTGGCGGACAATCGGGTCGGCCTCCAGAGGGCTGAGCCCCCCAGCTCCTTCGACCGACTGCAATATTCCCCCATCATTGGTATAAACTCCCGTGATCGAAACGGCTGTCGTGTCGGAGAGGTAGGAGTAGCAGGTATTCGTCAGGGTCGTGGGGTGAGACGCAATGCCGGAAAGAATTCTGACAATCTGCATGGCGCACAGTTTGGCCTGAAGGTTCGCTGAGAATGCGGATTTGGGCATCGGCGCAGCAATCGTGGCATCGCCTATGACATGGATGTCAGGCTGGAGCGTAGAGCTGAACGCCAGGGCATCGACCGGGCACCATCCGGTCATGTTGGTGACCCCTGCGCGATGGGCGACCATGCCAGCTTTCTGTGGCGGGATAACGTTGGCGACGTCAGCCTGGAAATCCTCAAACTCTGTCGAGAGAGTCAGGGAAGAGGGATCGACTGCCAGGACCCGGCCAAATGCGTTCGCATCGTATCTTTCGATAAGGTCCGGGTAGAGATTTTCCCATGCAGCCTCGAACAATGGCTGCTTGGAGAACCTGTCTTGGGCATCAAGGATCACCAGCTTCGACTTCGGCTTATGTGTCTTGAGATACTGGGCGATCAGGCTGGCGCGTTCATAGGGGCCGGGCGGGCAGCGGAAGGGGGCAGGTGGCACAGACATGACGACTACGCCACCGTCTTCCATGTCATGGAGTTGTTGCTGCAGAAGTTTGGTCTGGAGGCCAGCTTTCCAAGCATGGGGCATGACCTCAGCAGCGGCTTCATCGTACCCTTCGATGTCATTCCATCTGAAATCAATACCGGGAGACAGGACGAGTTTGTCGTAAGAGTAAGCGCTGCCGGATCCGACAACGACCGTCCTGTTCGCCGGGTCAACGTCCACCGCACGATCCTGGACAATTTCAATCCCTTGCGCCTTGAGCGAACGGTAACTGAAGCGCTGGGCCGAGAGATCACGCAGGCCGGCGATGACCAGATTGCTAAAGGGGCAAGCATAGTATTCGGAGTTGGGCTCGATCAGCGTGACTGACGCTGCCGGCATAAGCCTCTTCAGAAACTGCGCCGCCGTCGCCCCGCCGAAACCGCCTCCAACAACGACAAGCCGTGCCCGGATCTGCGCTGCGGCTGTCAGCGGAATGCCAGCCAGCAGGCTTGTTCCTGAAAGGGCGAGCAGCAGATCACGGCGGTTCGGGTATATACCTATCATTCCGAGACATCCCCAGCCAGGTAGGTGCTGATCGCATCAATGTCCGGCTCGGAATAGCCTCTCATCATGCGGTGCATGACGCTTCCCCCGTCTACATCAGAACGGTAGCGCAGCAGCGCCCCACGAAGTTCGGCTGCTGAACGACCGTCGAGACTGGCAATCGCGCCACCCGTCTGCCCGTGACAGCCTGAGCATGCGAGTGAAAGGACGGCAGCCGTACTGACATCAGCCGACGGTGTTAAATCACTCGTCGTGACCTCAGTTTGTGTCGAGCTGCACGCACCTAATACAAAAGGTGTGAGCAACGCGATCATCGTCAGCGCGGCAGGCAGCCTGATCATGTCTATCTCAGCGGTTGATCCTTGATCGGAAGCTGGCGAATGCGTTTTCCGGTCGCCGCGTAGATGGCGTTGAGAACGGCCGGTGGCGCCACCGCAATCGTCGGCTCTCCCACGCCGCCCCAAAATCCGCCCGATGGCATGACCAGTGTTTCGACTTCCGGCATCTCGGCGATCCGCATGGAATTGTAAGTGTTGAAATTCTTCTGCTGGGTTTCGCCGTTTTCGAACGTAATTTCCTGATGGAGCATGGCGGAAAGGCCATAAACGAAAGACCCTGCAACCTGTGCATCGATCTGTTGTGGATTGACCCCATATCCGGGGTCGGTCGCTGCGACGATCCGGTGCATTTTCAATTCACCGTCATCGCTGACTGTGACTTCTGCGCATGCGGCAGTGTAGCTTCCAAATGAGTAGAAGCAGCAAAGGCCCCGCGAGAGCTCATCGTCTGCGCCCCATCCGGATTTATCCGCAACGGCTTGTAGGACAGTTGCCATTTTGGGGCTGTCCTTCAGGTGTGCCAGACGGAACTCAAGCGGATCACGACCAGCCGCATGAGCCAGTTCATCCATGAAGCACTCGAGATAAATCGCGTTCTGGTTTGCATTCACACCTCGCCAGAATCCTGGCCGGACAGGAGGATTCCGCATTGCGTGGTCAACGAGCAATGACGGGAATGTGTATTTGATGGATTGATCCTCAAGCCGCGGATCAACGCCTGAAGGAAGCAATCCCTGGAACACGACAATATCAGCCCCATCATTGAGTGCCTGGGGCATAATGCCGGCCAAAATGGACTGACCTGAGATCCGGATCTTCAGGCCAACCAGATTACCGTCTGCATCAAGTGCGCCCTGGCAGCGAGCTTTGGTGATCGGATGGTAGAAGCCATGCTCCATGTCTTCTTCGCGAGACCACAACAGTTTGATTGGAGTGCCGGGCATTTGCTTCGCAATCTTCACGGCTTGCGAAATATAATCCGACGCGCCTTTGCGGCCAAAGCCGCCTCCCAGCAATTGTTTGTAGACATCACATTTCTGGATCGGCAGGTCGGCTGCTTCGGAAGCAGCGGCCAGTGCCGCTTCACCATTTTGCGTCGGGCACCAGACGTCACACTTTTCCGGTGTCCAGATGGCGATCGCATTCATCGGTTCCATACAGGCATGGTTCTGGTGAGGCGCATTGTACTGAGCTTCGATAACCTGCGCTGCATCCGCGAAGGCAGAATCGACGTCACCTGCCTGATTTCCGATAAAGGTGTCACTGGCCGTGAGGCCGTCATCGAGATCCGCTTCAAAGGCGGCGCTCGAAAAGTCTGATCCTTCTCCGTCCTGCCATTCAATGGGGAGGGAATCGAGGGCGGTCTTTGCTTGCCACCAATAGTCTGCAACGACCGCCACCGCGGTATCGTCAACCTGGACAACTGCCTTCACGCCGGGCATGGAGCTCACTGCCTCAGCGTCAAAGGACTTGACGGATCCGCCCCGTTTCGGCGCAGCTTTGACAGCTGCATTCAGCATACCGTCCATTTTCATGTCTGTTGTGTAGAGTTGTTTGCCGGTGACTTTGTCAACGGTGTCAAGTCTCGGAACAGACTGCCCGATGATCGTCCATTCGGATGGGTCTTTCAGTGTCACCGTCTCGGGGGCGGGAAGCTCTGCCGCATCTGCAGCGACTTCTCCATACCGCATGGTCTTGCCGCTTGGTGTGTGCGTGATGATGCTCTTTGCGGCCGAGCATTCGCTGACGGGCACACCCCAGCGGTTGGCGGCGGCCTGGACGAGCATCATCCGGGCAGCTGCACCGCCTTCACGGACATAATCCTGGCTTGTCCGGATGCCTCGGCTGCCACCGGTGAGAAAGTCCCCCCAGACACGGTCACGCGCGAGGTTTTGCCCCGGGGTGGGATATTCGGTTTTGACGAAGTCCCAATCGCATTCCAATTCTTCGGCGACCAATTGCGCGAGTCCGGTAAGCGTTCCCTGACCCATTTCGGAGCGCGCGATGCGCACGGTGACGACATCATCGGTTCCGATATGGACCCAGGCGTTGACTTCCGGTGGCGGCGGGCCGGCCTCTGCGAGCGCATCTTTTCCACCCGGTGCACATGCCGCCAGAATGCCGATGGTCAGACCGGTTGCACCGGTTCCGACAATGAATCCGCGACGGGAAAGGCCTGTTGTAGCAGTCATCTCTTGAGTCCTCCTCAGGCTTTTTTCGTCTTGGCGAGGTGAATACCCTTGCGAACACGGGTGAACGTACCGCACCGGCAGATATTGGTGATCGTGGCATCGATGTCTTCATCCGTGGCGTTGGGATTGTCGTTCAGCAGGCCAGCTGCCGCCATGATCATGCCGGGCTGGCAGAATCCGCATTGCGGGACGTCAAGTTCCACCCATGCCTGTTGCACCGGGTGGCTCCCGTCTTCCGATAGGCCTTCGATTGTGGTGATTTCCTCGTCGCCCGCCAGCGCGCCGACCGGGTACACACACGACCTCACGGCTTGTCCGTCGACATGGATCGTGCAGGCGCCGCACTCCGCGATTCCGCAACCGTACTTTGTTCCGGTGAGCCCAAGCTGTTCTCGAAGAACCCAGAGCAGGGGGGTCGATTCGTCAACATCAACTGTCATCACCTGCCCATTGACTTTGAGTGTCGCCATTTCCGTGCTCCGACTTTCCAATACACTTCCGCCAAGTGAACCCTATTCCAATCATGACTGCTTTGCACGCCCCCCGGCGACGAAATTTTACGCGCGGAACCCCATTGTGGGCCATAATGCGCCGTCTGAGGGGGGGCGGCTTTCCTTTGGGCTTGGGAAGGGGGGCTTCAGGTCCGCTTTGCATTCGGCTTCGGCAGCACCGGGGGCCTGGCAATAAAACTGGGAGAAGACCTGTCCTTCGAACATTTCCTGGATGTTGTTTTGTCCACAAAGAATAGGACTTGTCCCCATAATTTGAGTCGGATCAGCCTGCGTCAGGCCAGACATGATGCCGGGGGCGGTTGGGTGTGCGAGGATTTGTCCGATCGGCTTGCTGGCCTGAATGTTTGTTGTGGTTTCAATATGTATGTGTGTGTCCTGAACAAATTGGGCCATGCTGCTCCATGTTCAGGAGCGGCATGGCCGGAATTGTGAGCTGGCTTAAGACCGAAAGTCGGTAAAACGGATGCTAAACTTCGGCAGCGAGGTGAGCCGCTTGATTGATTGCGCGTTTCGCATCGAGTTCCGCAGCTTCAAACGCACCCCCGACAAGAGTTGCATTCGCCGGCCCACCGACGAACTGATCGTATACATCCCGCAGCGGTTCCTGCCCGGCGCAGAGGATGATCGTATCGACTTCCAGCGTCTTGGGTTCCCCATCGATGAGGCAATGGAGGCCTTCGTCATCAATCCGTTCATAGGTGACCCCGGGAACCATGCGGACGCCTTTACGGTTGAGAGTCAGACGATGTGTCCAGCCGGTTGTTTTGCCCAGCCCGCGGCCCACTGCTGTATTCTTGCGCTGCAGCAGCCAGACTTCCCGCGGTGATTCTTCAACGACGGGCTCTACGCCTGTCACGCCACCCCGCGGATGGTTCTTGAAGTCGATGCCCCATTCCTTCGCGAATTTGTCGATGTCCAGTGCAGATGACTTGCCCACATGTGTAATCAGCTCCGCAACATCAAACCCGATGCCGCCGGCACCGATAATAGCCACCCGCTTGCCGATTGGCTTGTTGCCCATGATGGCATCAATGTATCCGACAACGCTTGGGTGATCGATGCCCTCGATCGCCGGTGTCCTCGGGCGGATCCCCGTTGCAAAAATGACTTCGTCATATCCTCCGGATTTCAGAAAGTCCGGTTCAATGCGCTTTCCAAGCGTCACATTCACGCCGGTGATTTCAAGCTGTCGCTTGAAGTACCGTAGTGTTTCGTAAAACTCTTCTTTGCCCGGAACTCTTTTTGCCAGATTGAATTGACCGCCGATTTCGGGTGACTGATCGAAGAGATCAACCTTGTGTCCGCGTTCCGCAGCGATCGTCGAATAGGCCAGACCGGCAGGGCCTGCCCCTACAACTGCAATGCGCTTCGGAGCGGTCGTTGGTTTGTAAACCAGTTGGGTCTCGTGACAGGCCCGTGGATTGACCAGGCAGCTGACTTCCTGATTGCCACCGAATGTGTGGTCCAGACAGGCCTGATTGCAGGCAATGCAGGTGTTGATCTCGTCTTCACGGCCTTCAGCGGCTTTCTTCATGAATTGCGAGTCCGCGAGCATCGGGCGCGCCATGGAAACCAGGTCAGCGTCTCCACGCTCAAGCACGGCTTCGGCAACATCCGGCATGTTGATGCGATTGCTCGTGATGACTGGAACGCTGACAACCTTTTTCAGGCGTCCGGTTACACTGGTGAATGCGGCGCGAGGCACCATCGTGGCAATGGTCGGCACCGCTGACTCATGCCAGGTGAAATGTGTGGAGATGATGGAAACGCCGGCTTTTTCCAGTTCGTGCGAGAGCTCCACGATTTCTTCCCACGACATGCCGCCTTGCAACATGTCCATGGCGGCAATGCGGAAGATGATGATGAAGTCATCGCCAACCGCTGCCCGGCAACGGCGGACCACTTCCAGCGGGAAGCGCATCCGGTTCTCGAACGAACCACCCCAGCGATCGGTACGCAGATTGGTTTTCTGCACGAGGAATGTCGACAGAAGATAACCGGCGGATCCGATGATTTCGACACCGTCATAGCCGGCCTCTTTCGCGCATCTGGCGCAGTTCGCGAAATCAGAGAGCTGCTTCTCTATGCCGTCTTCGTCGAGTTCAATCGGAGTGAAGCGCGCGATCCGCGACCGGACCGGCGAGGGGGCGACGCATTTGTCATGCGGTGCGATCGGGCCGGAATGCAGGACCTGCATGCAGATGCGCACGTCGGGGGCTGCTTCATGAACTGCGTCGGTGATCACCCGGTGCCGCGCAACTTCTTCGGAGTTTGAAAGCTTCGCGCCCATGCCGCCTTCTTCATTCGGCGAAATTCCGCCCGTGATGATCAGGCCAACGCCGCCACGGGCCCGTTCTGAGAAGAACTCCGCCATGCGGATGTGCCCGTCGGCCTGTTCTTCAAGTCCGGTATGCATGGACCCCATGATCGCGCGGTTCTTGATTGTCGTTTTTCCGACCTGTAGCGGCGAGAAAAGATGAGGGAATTTAGTCGTCGTAGAGGTCATGGGCATCGTCGCATGTTGTTTTCAGTGGAGAGGCCTGTTTACAGGGCACTTGAATGAGGTTTTCAGGAGAGGAAAGTACGAGGTGTCGATCCTGTTTCACAAGTCTTTTCCGGACATTTCTGCCGTGTAGACAAGGAAAACTTACCTGCCCTTACGGAATGTGACCTGTTCAAATTTCGCGGAAAGATAGTGAGCCTACGGAGCGTCATTCCCTTACGAAAGGCCTTGCGCCTGAGTGGCGGTCCAATCCAGAACCGAAATAAAGAAATGCAGAGGCAAGAAATCATGAAATCCGACTATCAGGCGCTCATTCTTGAGCAGAAAGACGAAGTTCTCAATATCAAGATGAACCGTCCTGACCGGTTGAATGCGTTGAACCCTCAGCTCGTGACCGAGCTGAGGGAGGTGTTCCAGGCCCTGTATGTCGACAGGTCTGTACGTGTGGTCGTTCTTGAAGGCGCGGGCCGGGCATTCTGCGCGGGCCTCGACCTCAATGGTTTTTCCGAAGATCGGGGCGAGCGGAGTGTCGAGCAGGCGCTGGACAATCAAAGGTCGATTGCCGAGATCTATGTTGCCATGCGCCGGTGTCCTCAGCCGATCATCAGTCTGGTTCAGGGGGCCGCAAGTGGCGGTGGGTTCGCGCTGGCATTGGCGTCGGATATCCGGATCCTGTCAGAAGATGCCCGCATGAACGCGGCATTTATCCGGATCGGGCTGTCATCCTGCGATATGGGGGTCTCCTACTTCCTGCCGCGGATGGTCGGAATGTCACTTGCGAGTGAGTATATGCTGACCGGACGATTCATTTCGGCCAAACGTGCGATGGAGATCGGTCTGGCAAACCGCGTGGTGCATGGCAGCGACATGCGCAGGGAAGCGGATGGCTTCGTGGAGGATATGCTCCACGCGACGCCACTGGGCCTGCGTCTCACCAAAGATGGTCTGAACATCGCCGTTGATGTCACCGGCCTTGAAGCTGCAATGGCGATTGAGGATCGTAACCAAGTCCTGACGGCCAACGACCCGAATTTTGCGGAAGGTGTTTCGGCATTTTTCGAAAAGCGGAAGCCGAACTATTCCTGAGGTACGCCAAGTAAATTTACTTCCGTGCCTGCTCGCCACGGCCATCCCGCAAGCGGACCGCGCAAGTCCTAATCGGTTCCTGAACTGGCTGGACTGGAAAGCTGGCGCAGGAATGCGGACACCAGCGCTGCGGAGTTTTGAGCGGCGAGGTGTTCGAAGGCGCGTATTTCGTTCTGGCTGGCCTCTCCGCCACCGGCGAGGTCTGACACGCTCCGGAAGGCGATGAAGGGAATACCGTTGGCATAGGCGACCATCGCGATGGCGGCCGTTTCCATTTCAACGACCTGTGCATCAAACGTCTCATGCAGGTAGTCCCGGAAGGTCCTGTTGTCCATGAAGACGGAACCCGAAAGGCCTGCGCCGCCTATCCGGATGACAGGCTCGGACGGAAGGCACAGGCTTTGCTCATCACAGCGCGTGAGCTCCGCTGCCGAAGAGGCCGCTGCGGCGATCTTTAACAGGCCGGGGTCTGCGCTGAACCACAGGCGCGGTTCCGGTGCCGGATCTTCGGGGGTGGCGATGCGCACGCCGCGTGTGCCCATGAAGCCGAACGGGGGCGCCATGGGCGCGACGCCGGGGAATGGGGCTTTGAAAACATCAGGTCCGATTTCCCTCAGATATGTCGCTTCATCATATTTGGCCCAGCGTTCCGGCACGATCACGTCGCCAATGGAGAGGTCCGGATCGATGCTTCCGGCAACGCCGCTGACCACGATGTGCGTGATGTTGAATTCGTCTACCAGCCGCTGGGTATTCATGGTGGCATTGACGATGCTCACCCCGGTTTTGAACAAGACGACCGACTGGCCGGACAACTCCCCGGTCCAATAGGAAACGCCTTGAATCCTATGTTCCTCAGGCTGATCAAGTAAGGGCAGGAGCACCCGGAATTCCGGACCATAAGCCGTCGCGATAGCGACGCGTGCGCGTATGTCCGGAACGATCCGAACCGTGCTTGCCACCGGATCGGACGCTGCCACAGGTGGCGACGTCGCGCAGGCCCCCGCGAGACTGACGATCACAAGCATCAGGACTGAAGCGAGCTTGCCAGGGAAAGTGTAAATCATAGGGAACCGCCTTTCTGATCAGACGGAGTGGAGAAAAATGAACTTGGCCAGGAAGGCGGCGGACAGGACAAGCGCGCCTGGGCTGATGTCTTTCCACCGGCCCGCGCCGGCTTTCAGAACGACATACGTGATGATGCCGAGGCCGATGCCGTTTGCGATGGAATAGGTTAGCGGCATGGCGACGGCTGTGATGACCGCGGGCATGAACGATGTTGGCTTTGACCAGTTCACATGTGTCAGGCCGCCGGTCATGAGGCACCCGACATATACAAGCGCCGGCATGGTGGCGTAGGGCTGCACCGCGCTGGCCAGGGGCGCGAAAAACAGAGCAAGGCAAAACAGACCTGCGACCGTCAAGGCGGTCAGCCCCGTGCGGCCACCAGCTTTCACACCTGCAATGCTCTCAATGTAGCTGGTCGCAGAGGAGGTCCCCAATGCCGCGCCGGCCACCGTCGCCGTACTGTCGGCTATCAGGGCTTTGCGAAGATTGATGACGTGTCCCTTCTCATCCAGCAGCCCAGCCCGGTGTGCGACAGAGACAAGCGTGCCGGCTGTGTCGAACATGTCCACAAACAGGAACGAGATCACGACCACCGCAATGCCAACCTCCAACGCCTGCGACCAGTCGAGTGCAAACAGCGTTGGTGCAATGGAGGGGGGCAGGGAGACCAGTCCCGGCGGAGGTGCTGCGCCGGTCAGAACGCCCGCAACCGTCGTCACCAAAATGCTGATCAGAATGCCTCCGGGCACTTTCCGTGCCTCCAATATCCCGATGAGGAAGAAGCACATGATCGCCAGAAGCGCAGGTGTCTGACCCAGATCGCCGAGACTGACGATTGTCGCCGGGTGGGAAACGATTATGCCAACACCACTCAGTCCGATGATGATCAGGAACAACCCGATGCCGGCGGAGATTGCCATCTTCAATTCCATCGGAATGGCGTTGATGATCCATTCGCGGATCGGCAGTAAACTCAGCACAACAAAGATAACGCCAGACATGAACACAGCCGCCAGCGCGACCTGCCAGGTCAGGCCCATGCCAATCACCACGCCGTAGGTGAAATAGGCGTTCAGCCCCATGCCCGGCGCAATTGCGATCGGGTAGTTTGCATAAAGCCCCATGATGGCGGAGCCGATTGCGGCAGACAGACAGGTCGCAACAAACACGGCGCCCTTGTCCATTCCGGCATTCGCCAGAACGTCGGGGTTCACGAAGATGATGTAAGACATCGCCAGAAAGGTCGTGATGCCAGCGATGATTTCCGTTCGGGCAGTCGTTCCCCGGGCATCCAGATCGAAAAGCTTGTTCAGCATCTTAAGGCCAGTGTCTCCCGGGCGGCATATTCCGCAGACTTGGCATACCGGCGGGCACGTCAAGTCCGACACCTCGAATAGTTGGGTGTAGCGGCGTTCAGGTCCGCAAAGTAACCAGCGTCATGGGAAATGAGAAACTGATGAGGCGGGGGCTGACGGCGGGGAGGCGCGGCCACCTTGGTTCATCTGCGGAGGCCTACAAGGGATGCTTGTCCAGCTCGCCGACATCCAGCATGGGGGCCGCCTCCAGGTTTTCAGCATCCAGCAAGCTGGTCACATGTTCCAGCGAAGCAATCAGCATGGCTTGCTGCCAGTCCGGCAGGGTATTGAAGCGCTCCGAAAAGATCTGGTGCAACGGGTCGGGGGCATCTGCCAGTGCGGTCTTGCCTGCTGGTAGAAGACGCAACCAGACACGGCGTTTATCTTCGTCGCACCTGCGGCGCGCGATGAGATTGCGGGCTTCGAGCTTGTCGATCAGGCTGGTGATGGTGGCGTGCTTCAACTGGGTGGCCTTGGCGAGATGGCCCGCCGAAACCTCGGGATATTCCGTGAGGATGCGTAGCACGCTCAGCTGTGAAGGTGTCAGCCCGGCCATCACGGCAAGCCGTTTGGACGACAATTCGGTTATGCGCTGGATCTTGCGTAGGGCGATGAGCGCGTCTTCAGACCGTTTGCTCAATGTCTTAAACCTAAACTGGCGCGAGGTTCGGCCCCAACGCGGATTTCAGAGGCCCAAGATGTGCCTCATATGGGCGCCATTGTTCAAGTCCGCCTTTATTGATCGGGCGGCGAACCTGTTCAGAGCTTGCCGTCCGGACGGCGCGTTCTGTCTGGTGGAAGTTCACGCAGCGCTCATCGAATGGCAGGCCGCAATAATCCAGCAGGCGCCGCACCTGTCCCTCCAGGTCATCCAGGACGTCCTCGTGCTGGACGCGCAGAACCCGGCCCGGGGGCAGGACGGCGTCCCAGTGTTCCATGAGGTCGACATAAGCGCGGTAATACTGGCCGATATCCTCAAGGCTGTAGGTGAACTCCTGCCCCTCGGCGAAGAGTTGCTTGTAACCGGACCAGCAGCAATCCATCGGATTGCGCCGGGCATCGATGATCTTCGCGTTCGGCAGGATCAGGTGGATCAGGCCGATATGGCGGAAATTATTCGGCATCTTGTCGGTGAAGAAAGGCGCGCCCTGCCGGTGTATCCGCGTGTTCTCAATATAATCCTGGCCCAGCGTGCGGAGCTCTTCTGCCGGCATTTCGTGCAGGATACGGGGGTAGCGGTCCCGGTCCGTTATCTGGCTGCGGCCGCGAAGGCGGTGGGCCAGCGACAGAATGTTCGGCAACTCCAGTGTGCCATCGACATCCGGATGAGAGGCGAGGATCTGTTCGATCAGAGTCGATCCGGCCCGGGGCAGGCCGAGGATGAAGATCGGATCCGGCGCAGGATCGCCCTTGCCGCTCTGGTTTTCGAACAGGGATGGTGTGCAGTGTGTTTTTTGCGCTGCAAGTTCGGACTGCATCTGTTCGGTCGTATAGCGGATTGTCTGGTGCTTCAGAGCGTTACCGCTGGCATAGGCGGCGAAGGCGGCGTCATAATCCTTCTGGTCCTCCCGTGCCTTGCCGAGCGCGAACGCGATATGGATGCGTGACATGTGGTCCAGACCGGGCGATGCCGCCTGCGCTTCCATGGCCGTAAGTTCATCGTCCGTGAAGCGATAGGTCTTCAGGTTCGCAAGCCCATACCAGGCATCGCCATGGCCTGGAGCAACCTTCGTCGCGCGCCGGTAAGAGGCCACCGCGTCGTCTGTGCGTCCATACGTCTTCAGGGCGTGACCGCGCGAGACAAGTGTTGCCGGATCGTCGGGCAGGGCCGTCAAGATACGGTCGAAATACTCAAGCGCTGTTTCATAGTCGCCAGCCTGCATGCTCTCGATGGCATAATGGGACTGGAACACCGGATTGTCCGGGTCGCGGGCTATCAGGATGTTTGCCTGCTCCAGGGCGGCGGCGAATTTCTGCCGCTTCCGCAGGACCTGGATATAGTCGAGCCGGAGCTGAATGTTTTCCGGATCGAGCTCAAGGGCACTTTCCAGCAAAAAGTCAGCATCTTCATGGACCCCCAGCCGCGAACCGATATCGGCCAGCAGGCGCATGCCCTCAACATGCGTCGGATTTCGCTGCAGGAAGGCCCGCGCGATCTCCTCGGCCCGGAAAATCCGGCCTTCATGAATGTGATTGGTCACCGCCAGCAGTTCGCGCGGCAATGCCTGCAGCCTCTGAGCCTGTGCAAGCGCATTGTCTGCGGCAACTGTATTGCCGCTGGCGGCTTGAAGGTCTGCGAGCGCCTTCCAGCTGGCAATGAGGGATGGGTTATACCGGGTGGCGCGTTCAAAGGCCGTCAGGGCACCGGTGCTATCGCCCAGCTTGCGGCGAAGATGGCCCTCTTCCTGCCAGGCACGGCCATAATCCGGCGAGACCGATTTGAGTTCAGCAAGATGGGCGAACGCGTCGTCATGGCGGTTCTGATAGCGGGCGCAGACCGCAGCCATGTACAGGGCATCCCGGTGCTGCGGATGCTGCGCCAGAATTTCGGACGTGAGCTTTGATGCGGTCTGGAAATTGCCGGACTGGATCGACTTCTGCGCCTGCTGCAGGGCGGCTTCAGGTGTGGCCGGCTCGGTCATCGCGTCAGGGTCTTCCTCAATAAGAAAACAGCGCCCTGAAAGTGTCAGGGCGCTGCTTCAGGATCAAGTCTCGGGCTGTCCTAGTAGTCGTAGGAGAAGCGGAAGCCGATCGTTCTCGGACGCATCGGCGTGATGCGCTCGCGGTCATAGACAAAGCTGCCGCTGAGGGCTGCATACTCATTCGTCAGGTTGGTGGCGAAGAGTTCAGCCGTCCAGTTGTCGCCTGTCACACCCGCAGATGCACCGAGCGTGGTGTAGCCGTCGAGTTTCATCTTGTTGATCTCGATCACATCGGTGAACGAGTCATCGGAGATGATGACCTGTGGCATCACGTGGGCGCGAAGGGACTGGCCAGCGATCTGCTGTTCAAGATCCCACTCGTAGCGGACGCGCAGGTTACCCTGATAGGGCGGCGCGAAGGCCAGGTCCGATCCCTTGAGGACATCTTCGGTCGGCACCAGAACTTCCGTGATTTCCGTATCCAGGAAGGAGAAGGCACCGGCGATGGTGAGGCCATCAATGGACGCCGGGGCCCAGGTGAAGTCACCCTCGACGCCCTTGATTTCCGCGTTTGCCGCGTTGTCCGAGAAGAACAGGTTGACGATCGACGGGTCGAAGATCGTTGTCTGCAGGCCGTCGACTTTGACAAAGAAGGCCGAGCCGTTGAAGCGCAGTGAATTGTCGAACAGCTCGGTTTTCCAGCCGATCTCATAGTTCTTCACTTCGTCCGTATCCACCGCATACGGGACGACGTAGCCGCCAGGGCCCTGCGTGCCGCCCGGACGGTTCAACAGGCCGGGGCGGAAGCCTTCCGAATAGGTTGCATAGAACAGCATGTCGGCGGTTGGCGTCCACTCACCTGTGACCTTGTAGATGAAGCCGTCAGTTGCCGCCTTGTCCGGGTTCCCCGCCGGTCTGTTGGGACCGTAGATGTAGGAGATATTGGTACCAGCCAGCTGTGCGTCCGTGTCTGTGCCGAGATTATAGAAGGACGAGTTCGCGCTGCCTTCCAGGTCTACCTCAACATCATAGTAGCGCGCGCCCAATGTCAGGGAGAACTGGTCGGTGATGTCGAAATTGGTTTCGCCAAAGATACCGAACTGTTTGTCCGTCCGCTTGACGTCGTTCCGGAAGATGACGCCTGCCGGGAAGGGGCCCGGCTCGCTGTAATAGCCTGGATAAGCCTTGCCGATCTCACCGGTCACATCTGTATTGGTCAGCGGATAGTTGGGGGCAAAGCCGGTCAGCGCCCCAAAGCCCTGAACCATGGTCGAGCCCGGATAGACGAAGTCGTTACGTTCAGCGAGTTCAAGGTCGCTGAAGAAACCGCCAAACGTTGCGCGCCAGCGATATTGTTCCGGCGTGTTAAAGCGCAGCTCGTGCGTCTGCACCTTCGTTTCGCTGTGCGATGTCACATAGAGGTTCGGGGCGTAGCAGGTGCCTGTCGGCGCGCCGGACGGATAGGTCACCGAGCCGTCGCAGATATAGTAGGGCAGGTACTGGCCGACGAACAGATAGTCGGAATAGTCGACGGTCTGGTCTGTTGTGCGCTCTGTATACGCACCGGTGTAGACGGCTTCCAGCGCGCCCAGGCGGCCGTTCACTGTCCATGCTGTGTTGTTGAACTTGTCTTCGGTGCTTTCTGGCGTGAAGCGGACGATGTCGTAATCATCGAGTTCCGGATCAGCGGAGAAGACGCCCTCGGCATCGATGGTCTGTTGCGAGTGCTGGAGCAGGATGTCCCAGTCCTCATTGATTTCATACAGGCCGCTCAGGCGGAAGCCCTGATACGTCACATCGTTGATGTTGTTCTTGGCAATGGTGCCATTGTTGGCATCAATGAAATTGACGTTGGACAGATCTGCGCCAGCCTGGAAACCTTCGCGCTGTGTACTCACCGGCACGCCATTCGCGCGAACGGTTCCGGCAGAGCGGAAGCGGGCTGACTCCGAGGTCGAGAGTGTGCCGCCGACATTGTCGATGTAGCCGCCCTGTGAGTCGGTATAGACCACACCGCGGACGGCGAATTTGTCGTTGATCGGAAGATTGATCATCACATCGACGCTGTTGCTCATATCGCCGCCATCGGTGAACGAGGTCGACGCGTTGAAGCCGGCATCAAAGCCGTTCAGCGAAGGTTTGTTCGTGATCATACGAACCGTCCCGGCCTGCGAGCTGGCGCCGAAAAGGGTGCCTTGCGGGCCGGAAAGGACTTCCACGCGCTCAATATCGGCGGCGTAGACGTCGAGGTTGCGGCCCGGTTGGGCCAGCGGCTGTTCGTCGAGATAGAAGCTGACGTTCGGTGCAAGACCGGCAACACCGGCAACGGTCAGGTTCGGAGTCGTCGATGCGAGGCCGCGGATGTAAATCGTGTTCTGGCCGGGGCCAGCGCCGCCAGCGGTCACGCCTGGCAGCTGAATCAGATAGTCATTGAAGCTTTTCACGCCGAGCGATTGAAGTTCCTGCTCGCCGAGCGCGGTCACGGCGACAGGAATGCTCTGGGCGCTTTCTGAACGCTTGGTCGCGGTGACGGTGACAGCCTGAAGACGCTTTTCCTTTGCAACCGGTTTTGCCGGGGTGGCTTCCTGTGCGTGGGCATGCGTCGCGACGAGGCCGGCGATCGCCATCAGCGACGCGCCGTACTTTAACTTCTTCATATTCTTCCCCTTGGGTAAGTTCCAGCCGTGGCGCGCACACCAAACGGGCGCGCAGCATGAGAATCATGGCTGCTCGATGCGTCTGAGCTACTTGGTTATTTCGATAATCTAAAGGGCTGGGGCTGTGATATCCCCCGGATTGGTTGCAAACTGTTACACAAAGTCCACATTCTGCGTATCTGGCGTGCTGCCAGTTGCACCCCGATCATTTGACTATCGACGTAATTACGGCAATAGCCGCATATGGCTCAAGATTTCGACCAAAGCGTATCGGCTGCTGACGCACCCGAAACAGCCCCCGCCGAAGACGAAGAAACCCTGTTTGTTTATGAAACCGACTATGAAGTCGGGCAGGACAATGTCGAAATCGCGGGGTTGGACGTCCATAACCCGGTCTTTTTCCTGAGCGCAGGCCTGATCGTCCTCTTCTCCGGCATGAGCCTGATCTTTCCGGATGCCGCCACGCATTATCTGACAGCGGCCAAGACCTGGACACTCCAGCGCGCAGACTGGCTGTTCGCCATCACGCCTGTGATCGTTTTCGCCTTCGCGCTCTACCTCGCGTTCAGTCCGCTTGGGCGGATCCGGCTGGGAGGCGCTTCGGCCGAGCCGGAATTCAGGATCCATTCCTGGGTGGCTATGCTGTTTGCGGCAGGCGTTGGGGTCGGGTTCATGTTCTATGGGGCGGCTGAGCCGCTTGCCTACTATACCGATTGGTATGGTACGCCCCTGAATGCCCCGCCGGAATCCCCCATGGCGGAGCGCCTTGCTTTCAGCGCGACCATTTTCCACTGGGGCCTCGCGCCCTGGGCCATTTACGCCATTGTCGGACTCGCGCTGGGTTTCTTTGCTCACAATAAGGGCTTGCCGCTCAGCATCCGGTCGGCTTGCTACCATGTCTTTGGCGAGCGTGTCTGGGGCTGGCCCGGCCATATCATCGATATGTTCGCGGTCGTTTCGACGGTGTTCGGACTGGCCACGACGATCGGCATCGGCGCGACCCAGGCGACCAGCGGACTGGCCTATCTCTTCGGGTTCGAACCGAACCGCTACCTGCAGATGGCACTGATTGCGTTCATGACGGGGCTGGCGGTGTTGTCCGTTCTGCGCGGCATGGATGGTGGGGTAAAGTTGCTCAGCAATATCAATATGGGCATCGCCTTCGGCCTGTTGATCTTTGTGGTCATAGCCGGGCCGACCATCCTCATCTTCACCGGGCTCGGGCAAAACCTTCTAGCTTACATCACCGATACGCCTGCGCTGACCAATTGGGTGGATCGCCCGGACATCACATGGTTCCACGACTGGACAATTTTCTATTGGGCGTGGTGGATCTCCTGGTCGCCTTTCGTTGGCATGTTCATCGCGCGGATTTCCAAGGGGCGGACCGTGCGGGAATACTTTGCCGTTGTCCTGCTTGCTCCCTTCACGATCTGCGTGATCTGGTTCACGGCGTTTGGTGAAACGGCGCTGACTCTCAACAAGTCGGGCACGGGGGAACTGGCCGATGGGATGAGCAGTGCATCGCTCGTCCTGTTCCAGATGCTGGCAGATCTTCCTTTTGCGGAAATTACATCTGTCGTCGCCATTTTCCTGCTGGTTGTCTTCATTGTGACATCGGCGGATTCCGGCGCGCTTGTGGTCGATACGATCACCAGCGGTGGCAAGACGGACGCTCCCGTCGCGCAGCGTGTCTTCTGGGCCTGTATGCTCGGGCTGACGGCGTCGGCTCTTTTGTATGGCGGCGGCACAGATGTGCTCCAGTCCCTGCAGGCAGGCACAATCACGGCGGCCCTGCCTTTCACCTTCATCCTGCTCGCATGTTGTTTCAGCCTTTACCTGGGCTTGCGGGACGAATTGAAGGCGCTGAAGAATTTCGAAGCAGAGACCGCGGAAGCGGAGCTTGCAGAAGAGGCAGAGAGCGCCAGTCAGACGCTGTAATCGCTGCAGCAGAAAGCACCGGATCATCCGTTTCCGGTTGAAAGTCCGGGGCTGTGGCTTCGCCGGACTATTTGGTGCCATGCCGTGCCATCCACCAATTTTCTCCACATTTGACCATTAGGCGCTCACCTGGCTGCCAGGCGGATTTTCGTGTGAAGATCGCGTGACAAGCGCGTTAACATTTCTTACGTTACGTCATTGGGGAATATGGGTTGATGACGGGAATAGCTGCAAGATCAGACTCAGAACCGGACCCCACGCCCGAAACGGTGCGTGTGATTGGCCGCGTCAAATGGTTCGATAGCGCCAAGGGCTACGGCTTTATCGTGGCGGAATCGACGTCGGATGCGAGTCTCACGAGCGACGTCATGTTGCATATTACCTGCCTGCGATCTTACGGCGAAACCTACGCTGATGAGGGCGCCCGTATTGTCTGCAACGCGATGCAGACCGAACGCGGCTGGCAGACGGCCAGCATCATTGAGATGGAGCGCCCCAAAGCTGTCGTGGCCCGGGAGCAGGGCGTCGAGCCGGACTTCGAACCGGTCACCCTGAAATGGTTCAACCGGGCGCGCGGCTATGGTTTCGTACAGCGGGAAGGCAAGGATCAGGACATCTTCGTCCATGCGGTCGTCATGCGGAAAGCCGGCTATGAAGAGATCGAGCCAGGCACGCTGCTCGACGCCATTATCGAAGATGGCGCCAAGGGCGAACACGTTACCAGCCTGAAGCCCCGCTGATTGCATTCTCCAACCGCCACGAATGCTTGCCGCTGGTCAGGCGGGCGGCTAAACCATGGCGCATGAAACGCTTTCTCGTCAGCGGCATGGCCGCCCTCGCCCTCGTCCTTTCCGCGCCAGCTGCGCTGGCCGAGCTGGAAACCAGCCCGCTGACCATCGAATCCGCGAATGGCGACCACGCCTTCACCGTGGAGATCGCCGATGATCCGGAAGAAATCACCACCGGCCTCATGAACCGCGAGAGCATGGCTCCGGATGCAGGCATGCTGTTCGATTTTGGCCAGCCGCGCGAAGCGGCCATGTGGATGAAGAACACGCTGATTCCGCTGGACATGCTGTTCATGGACCCGGACGGGAAAATCATCGCGATTGCGCGCGGGGCTGTCCCGGGCTCGCTGCGCACGATCACGCCGGGGGTTCCGGTGAAGTCGGTGTTGGAACTGAATGGCGGCCGGGCCGCAGAACTCGGCATCGAGCCGGGCGATGAAGTGGTTCATCCCATTTTCGGCAATGCAGACGAATGAACGAAGACGGCGCGCTTAAACCGCCGCCGCCCGGCTTTGCGCCACGTCCTACCCGCGGCAAGTTCTCGATCCATAATGGCCCGTCCTATCTGGCGACGGGCGAGGACGACCTTCGCAGCGGCATCTGGGTTCTGGACCGTCACTGCAACGGCATGGGCTTTATGCACGGCGGCATGATCTGCGCCTTTGCCGACAGTGCGCTCGCCTGGGCTGTCTGGTCGGCCACGGAGCGCATGTCCGTCACCATCAAACTGACCATGGAGTTCATGGGCATCGTGCCGGAAGGCACATGGCTGGAAGCGCACCCGCAGGTCAAAGGCGTGGACGGCGACCTCGTCCATGTCATGGCCGACATGGTCACCGAAGACGGCACGCTGGTGGCGCGGGCCGATGCGGTCTTCCGGTCTCTGCGGCGCCGGAAGGCCTGACCGGTATCAGACGTCAGGCGTCGATGCCGAGTTCGTCGAGAACGAACGCTTTGATCGACTTGTAGTCCGCCTTGCCATTCACCGCCCGGCCGAGATCGCTCTTGAACAGGATGCGTTTCGGCGCCTTGTAGTGGGCCAGCTTCGTTTTCACGAATTCGCGCAGTGATGCTTCGTCGGCCTGCCCGTCGAGGGCAACGACGGCGGTGATGGCCTGGCCCCATTTGTCATCCGGCACGCCGACCACAAGCGCATCCTTCACGGCGTCGTGCTTTTTCAGCGCTTCCTCGACTTCCTCAGGATAGACCTTCTCCCCGGCGGTGTTGATGCAGTTGGAGCCGCGGCCCAGCAGCGTGATGGTGCCGTCCGATTCCACCGTGCACCAGTCGCCAGGGACGGAATAGCGTACACCATTGATGGTTTTGAACGTCTTGTCGGATTTCTCCGGATCCTTGTAATAGCCGAGCGGGACGGCCCCGCCGCGTGCGATAAAGCCAGCCTCACCGCTGCCCGGTGCGACTTCGCGGCCGTCCTCGGTGAACACTTTGCACTTTGAGCCGATGGTGAATTTTGACGTCTTCACCTCGCCGTCTGCGGTCATGATGGATGTGCCGAAGCCAACTGCCTCAGAGGCGCCGAAACTGTCGGTCATGGCGGCGTTCGGCATGTGGCGCAGCAGGCCGCGTTTGACCTCCGTGCTCCACATCACGCCGGACGAGATGATGCCAACCACCGTGTCCAGCTTGTGCTTGCCGGGATTGGCGTCGAGATAGGCCAGCATCGGCTTGCCGAACGCATCGCCCACGATAGCCATATTGGTCACGCCCTCCCGTTCGACGGTTTCGAACAGGTTCTGCGGGTCGAAATGCTTGTTTTCCGTCAGGGTTACGACCGTGCCGCCACCGACCATCGAGCCCATGGCCGTGAACAGGCCGGTGCCGTGCATGAGCGGGCAGGCGGGAATGTTGCGGACATGCCGGCCAAGCGCCTGCGCTGCTATGACCTGTTCCCCGATGTTTTTCGGCACCGGCAGGCCCTGCGCCTCGGCGCCTTCCATGCCGGCCTGGCGCCAGATCTTGTGAGACCACATCACCCCCTTCGGCATACCGGTCGTCCCGCCGGTATAGAGGAAAAGCAGATCGTCGCCGGAGCGTGGAATGCCCAGCGGAGACGGGTCACCTTCTGTCGCCAGTTCTTCATAAGGGATTGCGAAGTCAGCCGTTTCGCCGCCGCCGACCTGCACCCAGGCCAGCACACCCGGCAAGCGGGGCTGGACCTTCACCACCTGGTCCATAAACTCGACATCGAAGAACACGACTGTCGCATCGGAATTGTCGAAGATGTAGAACAGCTCATCTTCGAGGTAGCGGTAATTGACGTTTACATGCGTCAGCCGGCCTTTGAAGCAGGCGGCGAGCCCCTCCATATATTCCGGCTGGTTGCGCAGGTAGAAGCCTGCCTTGTCGCCGACCTTTGCGCCGTGGGCCAGCAGGTTACGCGCCAGCCGGTTGGATCGGGCTGTCATGTCCGGCCATGAGATACGCCGGTCACCATGGACCAGGGCAATATCGTCCGGGCCAAGTGCCGCGCCGACCGCGTCCAGCAAATCGCCGAGATTCCAGAAATCCGCTTCGCTCATGTTTTCCTCCTCCGCCTGCCGGTCTTTGCCAGCTTTGTCCCAATGCTACGGAGCAGATGCGCCGCCCGCAATCGTGACCCCGCGGAAATGCCGCGTCAGTCCGGCAGCGCCACCACCGGCAGGTCGATCCGTGATAGCGAACCGGGCCCGTGCAGCACCTGATTGGTCGCGACCGCCGTCTGGGTCGTCGTGTACGGGTCGCCTGCCGTGTTCAGGTTGCGGGCATAGGAGGGGAAGTTGCTGGACGAGACTTCCACGCGAACCCGGTGGCCCTTCAGGAACACGTTCCCCGCCAGCATGGGCGGCGGCGTGATTGCATAGGTCTCGTCCGGCTGCATGAACACCGGCTGCGCCATGCCCTCCCGATAGCGCATGCGCAGGATCGTATCGGCAATGTTCCAGGCCGTCCCGTCCGGCGCGACATCCACCAGTTTCACGGTGAAATCGGTGTCCGGCGCATCGGAAGCCACGAACAGTTCGGTATGGATGTATCCGAACACGGGCAGGTCCGCCGCCAGCGGCGCGCTCGTATAGACCAGAACATCGTCCCGCGCCTCAATATCCCGTTGGTCGAAGGCGCCATCCTCCTGGTCTGGCCCCATGCCGGAAATCTCTCCGCCATGGGAGATCACCGGGTCGGCGGGATCGTAGGTGAAGACATCCTTTCCGTTTGCGCCGGGTGCGTCATCTGCCAGCACGCCGTCGCCGAAGAGCGTGTTGGCCGCCCCGCCGCTCGACAGATAGAAGGTCTTTGTCGCGTCCTTGCCGGCAACGGGGATCGTGTCGAACGGTACCCACCGGTTCGCCCCGGCCATGTAGATCATCACCGGTGCAGCCGGCAGGGGCGCATCCGCATCGCCCTTCATCCAGTGGTTCAGGAAGGCGATCTCCCGTGCGTCATAGTCATAGCGCATGTCACCGATCAGCCGGTCGCCGATTTTCCCGTCTTCGGTGACACGCCGATAGGCGCAATGCTGGCCATTGGTCAGCATCAGGAACTGGCGCCCCGGCCCGTTGGCGGCTTCCGTCTCCAGGAAGCGCGCCGCGCCGGAGCGGGCGGAAATGTCATACAGCGCCTCGGCGAACAGGCCGGGCACCTTCGGCGTGTCGCCGCTCGTGATCCGGTCCTCGCTCCAGACCGGGCCGGACGGTCCGCGCGCCAGGTACTCCCGCAACTCCGTTTCCGGTGCGCCGAGGGCCACTTCCATGTCCACCACCGGCAGGTGCATACGCTCGGCGGCGTATTGTTCCTGCGTGATCGCAGTGTCCTGGTTGATCGAGAAATCGGCCAGCAGGCGCTTGCGTTCCGCGTCGCTGAGACCGGCCGGCAGCTGCGGCTGGTTCACCTGCATCTCGGCAATGAAATAGTTCGCCCAGCCCATCTGCCAGACGCCGCCGCGCCAGAAATTGCCCTGCTCGCGGAACGGCCCGGCCTCGGCAATGCCGACGCCTGCGGAATAGGCGATCATCGCCTTGTGCGCCGGATGGTTCAGGGACGACAGTTTCATCTGGTTTTCGGCCGAGGAGGAACAGCCATAGGTCGCGACCTGTCCGTCGGACCAGTCTTGCGCGGCGATCCAGTCCAGCGTGTCCCAGCCATCCTCGTCGGCATGGCCCAGCATCCGCATTTCGCCTTCGGACAGGAAACGCCCGCGCTCATGCTGCTGCACGATGGCATAGCCCTCATCCAGCAGCTTATCGAGGACGCTTGGCTTCTTGCTGATCTCCCGCTCATACGGCGTGCGGATCAGGACGGTCGGGAATTTGCCCGTTTCGGCGGGCAGGTAGACATCGGCGTTCAGCCGCACGCCGTCGCGCATCCGTACTTGCTCGTTCATCAGGCGCACTGTCGCGCCGGGCAGGAGCGGCGTGTCCTCAGCCTCTGCCGCGCTGGCAGTTTCAGCGGCGAGCGGCGGCGGGGTCTCGGAAACACACGCCGTGAAGGTCAGGACCGCCGCAAGGCCGGAGCCGAGTGCACCGGCACGAAAGGGATGGAGGGACATGCTTGGATCCTCAGACAGGAAGGCAATTAGAGGCCTGTACTGTGGCGGCCTTCGCCCCAAAAGAAAAGCGGCCCCCCGGTTTCCGGGAGGCCGCCTTGTTTTCCGGATAAGTGTCCGGGCGAGGCTTAGAAGCCCATGCCGCCCATACCACCCATGCCGCCCATGTCCGGCATGCCGCCGCCAGCCGGAGCATCCTTCTTCGGTGCTTCAGCGATGGCAGCTTCCGTCGTGATCAGCAGGCCAGCCACGGAGGCGGCGTTCTGCAGAGCCGAGCGGACAACTTTCACAGGGTCGATGACGCCCATGGCAACCAGGTCGCCATATTCTTCGGTCTGGGCGTTGAAGCCGTGCGAGCGGGTCTTGGTCTGCAGGATCGTGTTCACGACCACAGAGCCTTCGACACCGGCGTTTTCAGCGATCTGACGAACCGGAGCCTGCAGCGCCTTGCGGACGATGTCGATGCCAGCTCTTTCGTCGTCGTTTTCACCCGTGACGTCGATGTTCTTGGAGGCGCGGAGCAGGGCCGTACCACCACCCGGGACGATGCCTTCTTCGACAGCGGCGCGGGTTGCGTTCAGGGCGTCGTCGACGCGGTCCTTACGCTCTTTCACTTCGACTTCGGTAGCGCCGCCGACTTTGATCACGGCAACACCGCCAGCCAGTTTGGCCAGACGTTCCTGCAGTTTCTCACGGTCATAGTCGGACGAGGTGTCTTCGATCTGCTTGCGGATCTGGGACACGCGGGCTTCGATGTCTTTTTTCTTGCCTGCGCCGTCGACGATGGTCGTGTTGTCCTTGTCGATGGAAACGCGCTTGGCAGTGCCCAGCATGTCCATCGAGATGTTTTCCAGCTTGATGCCGAGGTCTTCAGAGATGACCTGGCCGCCGGTGAGGACAGCGATGTCCTGCAGCATGGCCTTGCGGCGGTCGCCAAAGCCCGGAGCTTTCACGGCAGCGATTTTCAGGCCGCCACGCAGCTTGTTGACCACCAGCGTTGCCAGGGCTTCGCCATCGACGTCTTCAGCGATGATGAGCAGCGGCTTCTGGGACTGAACAACCTGTTCCAGGATTGGCAGCATCGGCTGCAGGCTGGACAGCTTCGACTCGTGAAGCAGGATGTAGCAGTCTTCGAGTTCTGCGATCATCTTGTCCGGGTTGGTGATGAAGTAAGGCGACAGGTAGCCGCGATCGAACTGCATGCCTTCGACGACGTCGAGTTCGGTTTCGAGCGACTTGGCTTCTTCAACCGTGATGACGCCTTCATTGCCGACTTTCGCCATGGCTTCTGCGATCATCGCGCCGACTTCGGTTTCGCCGTTGGCGGAGATGGTGCCGACCTGGGCGATCTCTTCGTTCGTCTTCACCTTCTTGGAGTGGTGAGCGAGGTCTTTGACGACTTCGGCCGCAGCCTTGTCGATCCCGCGCTTCAGGTCCATCGGGTTCATGCCGGCGGCAACGCGCTTCATGCCTTCGCGAACGATGGCCTGGGCCAGGACCGTGGCGGTCGTGGTGCCGTCACCGGCCACATCGTTGGCCTTGGAGGCGACTTCGCGCAGCATCTGTGCGCCCATGTTTTCGAGCTTGTCTTCCAGCTCGATCTCTTTTGCGACGGTGACACCGTCCTTCGTGGTGCGCGGAGCGCCGAAGGATTTTTCGATGACGACGTTACGGCCTTTCGGGCCGAGCGTCACTTTTACGGCGTTGGCCAGCGTGTCGACGCCCTTGAGCATCTTTTCGCGGGCTTCAGCGCCAAAAACTACGTGTTTTGCAGCCATTTCGAGTTTCCTCTTTGAATTTGCTGTATTTTTGGAAAGCGGTCAGGGGCGGAGATTACTTCTCCAGCACACCCATGATGTCGCTCTCTTTCATGATGAGCAGGTCTTCGCCGTCAACGGAGACTTCCGTGCCGGACCATTTGCCGAACAGGACGCGGTCGCCCTTTTTAACGTCCAGCGCGACGACTTTTCCGTCGTCGCCGACAGCACCTTTGCCAATTGCAACGACTTCACCTTCCTGCGGCTTTTCTTTTGCCGTGTCGGGATGATGATGCCGCCCTTGGTCTTTTCCTCTTCCTTGACGCGACGTACGACGACGCGATCGTGCAGGGGACGAAGTTTCATGGCTTTTGCCCTCTAATCGTTTATGCGAGTTTGAATTGTTCTCACGGGAGCCAGCGGCCTTCAGCAGCGAATTAGCACTCACCACTGCTGACTGCTAGCGGTGATGCGGAGGTAGGGCGCGGACCCAATAGCGTCAACAGGATCGTTGTAAATTTTTTTGCCCTTCGTGGCGGGTTCGAGGCGGAAAGCGGCGTACCCGGTGAGGGCGGTATGGGCTTCAATCAAAGGGAGAAGTTGGTCCGGCCTGGCGGAAGCCATTTCCAAAGTCTGAAGCCCTATCGCTAAATTTACCGGCGTAAATTGTCGGGGCGGTAGCCTGTATGTGTAATACCCACCGCACATTCGGGTAGGATACCGGTCTTTAATTTAGGAGAGTTGAGCGGATGGGCGCTTATGCACGGGACATCAAGGACTCACTGACGTTCTTCGTTTTTGTGGCGATGACGGCGCTTTGCCTGTCATTTACATTT
The DNA here is from genome assembly GCF_963677035.1 of uncultured Hyphomonas sp. NCBI lineage: Bacteria > Pseudomonadati > Pseudomonadota > Alphaproteobacteria > Hyphomonadales > Hyphomonadaceae > Hyphomonas > uncultured Hyphomonas sp. Next base: position 3,443,997 of record NZ_OY781472.1, on the reverse strand, counting down.
TCTGTTTTCGTCTATCAGATCGGCATGCTCGATGATCCGCGGCGCTTTCTGGTGGCAAACCTTGTTGTCGCAGCCTGTGTCGCCATTCCGACAGCCACCATTGCGTCCCAGCACGAGTTCCAGCTGAAGCGCTACCAGCGCCAACTTGAATCCCTGGCCTCCACCGACCCGCTGACCGGCTTGCTGAACCGCCGCTTCTTCCGCCTTTCCGCCGAAGACGAGATACACCGCCAGAAACGCACCGGCGGCATGGCCGCGGTCGTCCTGTTCGACCTCGACCAGTTCAAACGGGTCAACGACCTTCATGGACACCAGGCCGGGGATGCCATCCTGAAACGGATCGCGGAGATTGCCTATTCCGAGCTGCGCGGGCCTTTTGACAAGCTGGGCCGCTGGGGCGGTGAGGAGTTCGTTGTGCTCCTGTCGCAGGTCAACCGCGATCAGGCCTGGCTGGTCTGCGACCGCCTGCGCGAGCGGCTGGAGCATGCCGAGATCGAATATAATGGCAAGACGCTGTCGATTACCGCCAGCTTCGGTTTTGAAATGCTGTCGGGCGATGCCTCGCTCGACCGCGTGCTGGAATCTGCCGACCGCGCGCTCTATGTCTCCAAAACCACGGGCCGCAACCGCGTCACCTATGCCGGGCCGCGCCTCGCCGCCACGGCCTGACCGGTTCAGGCTGGATTCCTTCCTTCCCGCACGGCATGACTGTGTGAAGGGGAGGGAACCGCCATGGAAATCGGCAACACCAGCGACATCGACGCGGCGATCCGCAAGGCGACGCCGCTGAGCCTGCTGGCGGGCCAGAGGCCGGAATTCGCGGATGCCGAACGTATCTGGGAAACGGAACTCGCCCCCGAACTCGGCGTGCGGGAGACGCGCCGCAAGCAAACCATTGCCCGCGCCAAGTCCCGCACCATTCTGGGCGTCCTCGTCGCTTTGCCGGTGGTGATCGCCATGATGGTCCTGATGGGCGGGCCGGGCTTCTTCTTTCCACTATCCTTCTTTATCGGCGCCATTCTCGTCGCGGGCATTTCAGGCTTCGACTGGCTGAAAGTCTATTCGATGAAGTCCGAGACCAAGGACCTCATCCTCAAGACAGCCTGCAGGCCGTTCGGCTTTCGCTACGAAACCCTGCATCCGGACCTTTCCGGCATTGAGGATTTTCAGTCGCTCAAAACACGCAGCAAGGAATTGATGGAAGCCGTGAGCGGGCCGCAGACCGGCAAGGCGCGCAAGATCTCCACCCTGTTCGGCGATATCCAGGTCACCACGCATGATGCGTCCGGCAATCCGGCGCCGACCCCGGCCTATCAGATCCTGAAAGATGCGGCGCTTCTGCCGGGTCACAGCCAGCGCAAATTTGAAGACCTGATCGAAGGCGAGCGCGCCGGGACCAAATTCGCGCTTGTCGAAGCGAAGCTGGATACCGGCGGCAAGAACAGCCAGACCGTTTTCCAGGGCATCCTGATCCATATCGAATACCCCCAGCGCTTTTCCGGCCGCACGCTGATGGCGCGCTCAGGCTGGTGGAAACGCGGCAAGGGCGCGGGCGACCTTCAGAAGGTGCAGCTGATCTCCCGGGAACTCGACGAGGCTTTCACCGTCTATTCCAGCGATCAGGTCGAGGCGCGGGCCTTGCTCTCTCCGGACCGGATGGAGCGTCTGATTGCGCTGGAACGCCACTTTTCCGGCGGCAAGCTGCGCGGCCTGTTCGATCAGGGCTGCGTGACGCTGGCACTGGAGGCCGACAACCAGTTCGAGGCGGGCTCTGTCTTCCGGCCTCTGGTCGATCCGCGGCGCTTCTCCACCGCGCTGTCGGAACTGGGGCTGGTCTGCGACCTGATTGATGGTTTCCTGACCCGCGAATGGGTGCAGGGGCGCCTGTAATCTGCCTGCCGGCTGCCGCGATATCGGGCGAACTGCGCCGGATCGGCCCCGCCGTTCAACCTTGCCTTGATGGCCGGGACGCCTGCGTGATCAAGGTGTCCGGGTTCACGTATCCCATCATGGCCAGGAGCCTCAGACATGATTTCTCCTCTTCGTCGTTTCAGCGCCGCCGCGGCAATGTTCCTCTGTCTGGCGCCCTTGCCAGCCGCAGCTGACGACCCCGTGGAAACGGCCACGGTCGACAGCCTCGGAGAATGGGTGGCCTTCCTGCGCTTGCCGAACGTCACCACGCAATCGACTGCGGACATCCGGGCGAACGCCGACTGGATCGAAGCAGAATACGAGCGATACGGTTACGATGCCCGGCAACTCGCCGATGGCGACACCCCGATGGTCTATGCGGCCTGGCCTGACCTGTCGCCGGACCGGAAGACAGTCCTGTTCTATGCCCATATGGACGGCCAGCCGGTGCATCCCGAAGAATGGGATCAGGAAAGCCCCTGGTCGCCGGTCCTCAAGACCGCTGGGGGAGACGCCCTGCCGCTTGAGCGCTTGCTGAAAGGGGAGGCTGACCCGGACGACCGTCTGTTCGCCCGTTCCGCCGCAGACGACAAGGCGCCGATCATCATGCTGCTGGCGGCGATGAATGCACTGCAGGCGGAAGGTCTTGAGCCTGCGGTGAACATCAAGATCCTCCTCGACTCCCATGAAGAAGGCGGCCCGCGGACCCTGGGCGATGTGGTGAAGCGGAACGCAGACCTTCTGGCGGCCGATGCGATTATCATGCTGGATGGCCCGATGCACATTTCGAACCGTCCCACCGTCGTCTATGGGCACCGCGGCGGTGCCGGGTTCGAGCTGACGGTGTTCGGGGGGCGCACGGAATTGCACTCCGGTCACTATGGCAATTACTCGCCCAACCCCGCCCAGCTTCTGGCCAGCCTGTTGTCCACATTCAAGGATGATTGCGGCCGGGTGACGGTGGAGGGGTTCTATGACGGCGTCGTCTTCGATGAGGAAACCAAAGCCGCCTTTGCCTCGGTGCCGGACGATGAGGACGCGATCAAGCAGCGGATCGGGATTGCTGAAGCCGATTGCGTTGGCGCCAGTTATCAGGAGGCGATCAACTATCCGTCGTTCAACATCGCCGGCCTCCGCTCGGCCGATGTCGGGGCCTCCCGCCGCACGATTATTCCGGAAAGTGCAACAGCCGCCATTGGTATGCGGACAGTTCCCGCGACGCCGCCACAGCGTCTCCTGTCACTTGCCCGCGCGCATATCCAGGCGCAGGGGTATCATCTGGTGGATGGGGTGCCGACCGAGGAGGAACGGCAAACCTATCCGCGTCTTGCATACATGACCAAGGGGGGCGGTGCACCCGCGCTTCAGACGCCGCTGACTGCGCCGGTCGGTAACTGGATCGTCAGCTCCTTGACGGAAACATTCGGCGAAGCGCCCGTTCGCATTCCGCTGATGGGCGGAACGGTGCCGACGTCCGGTCTCCGCGTGCTGGGCGCGCCCATCATGCTGTTGCCGCTTGTGAATGCCGACAACAACCAGCACGCGGCGAATGAGAATATGCGGATCGGGAATTATTATGCTGGTGTCCGCGCGCTTCACGGCCTGATGCTCACCCCGTTCGATGGCGGCGCTGAAGACGAGGGCAACTGAGCGGGTGGATTGATCCGGGCCAATCCGCCAACCGGCCCGGCGGAACTCCAATATATCCGGGAGGAAATGGGGGCTCGTGCCCCGTTCAATCCACCCGATAAGTCCACATGCCAACCTTCCCGGCATGACATATTCCACCGGGTTCCTCACACAGGCTTACAACATCATCGCCCTTGCTGTGGCCCAGACCGGCGTGAAGGCCGGTCTGTTCAGATATCCGGAACGGATCCCCAAGACGGTCAAGCGCCGCGTCTCGGCGGATCTGAAGCGGCTCGCCATTCTGCTCCGCCGTCTGATCTTCCTGCTGGCCCTGCAGGTGGAGCTGGCGCCGGTGAAACCGCGTACGGGAAGCAATTATTTCGAAAAAGCCGAAGGCGAACCGGACGCGCGCAAGGCGTTCTTTTCCGTCCTGCCGATGCCTGCGGGCGAAACCCCGGATTTCCTGCATGGTCCGATCACGGTGCCGACGCGCGGGCCTGTGCCCGCTGCGCCGCTGATCGCCCGCTGGGAGGCCATGCTGGAGACGCTGAAATTCTGCAAACGCCGCGCGAAATGTCTGGCGCGCACGATCCAGCGTTGGAAGGCTGCAGGCGAAGCCCGGCCCTATATCGTGCCAGTCCCCCGGACGCACGCCATGCCCGCCGCGCTTGGCATCGTTTCCGGCGGTCTCACCGTTCAGCTGATCGAAGCCCTGCGCGACTGGCCACTCGCCGACACGAGCTGAGCTTTCCCACAATCAGGTCTTTTGCCGGAGCGCCGAGGGCGTGTCCGGGCGGACGTGCTGGGGCTAATGCCGCACGTCGTATTTGTCGGACTTCCGGTCACCCATCAGCATGCGCTGCTCCAGCCGCCGGCGCAGGGCGGCGTAATAGGCTTCAAGGAATGCGATGTCGGTTTGGCCGGGTTGTACCGTCCAGCCGATCTTTGTACGGATCCGCTCGGCGACCTGCTGTTTGATATCGCCGGTGGAGTTGCGCAGCACATCTTCCAGCACGTGCAGTTCGTGTATGCCATAGGCGTCCGCTTGCTGCGGCGTGAAGGCGAACAGGTTGCTGTGCGGCGCCGTGACAACCACTTCGGCAATATCGGTCATCAGTTTGACCTTCGGTGCCTTGATCACCCAGGTGCCGGCGATCAGGTCTCCCACGCGCAGCTTGTCCTTGTTGAACAGCGGGAAGAACAGGAACACGCCGGACCAGAGCAGGCCGAATAGCGCAATCCAGGCGCTCAGCTGGTCTCCGCCCATCAGCAGGAACTGGATCGGCAGGCCGATCTCCACCTCCCGCGTGAAGTTTCGGGCCAGCACGGCATTGGCCGTCAGCCGCCCGCCATCGCGTGCTGCAACGCGCAGACCCAGGGCCCGCTTGCCCGGCGTGGCGGCTTTCCGGCTGATCTCGAAGAAGATGTAATAGAAGTTCCGTACGAAGAAATAGAAGACCAGCCAGAAGGCAAAGGCGATATTCACATTCTCAATGCCCATGGAGGACGCACCGAAGGAGAGACCCAGCAAGGTGGCGATGACGATGGCCCACTGGATGGCGACATCCATGGCAAAGGCACCGGCCCGTTCTGCCACGGTGGCCAGCTTCAGGTGCAGCTGTGCGCCTTCCGGCGTCACCAGCACGCGTACCATCTTGTTGAGGCGCTTCTCCTCCGCCATGCGTGCACGGCGCCGGCGGGCGGCCTCGATGTTCATCTGGCGTTCGGAGGGGACGGCCTGAGCGGTCATGCGCCGGGCCTCCGGCGGGGAAGATAGAAATAGGCCAGCCAGATCACTGCCGTCGTGGCAGCAATCGTGTAGCGGATCGCGTCGGAATTGATCAACTGGCGCCCGAAGCTTTCCAGGATGGCCGCGATGATCAGCATGACCACGCAGCCCATGGCAATGGTCGCCGCCTTTTGCCCGGACTCCCGTGCCGAAGCGAGGCGGGACTTGCGGCCCGGAAACGCCACCGCGCCGCCGATCACGAAGCCGCCCGCGCCCGCCAGTACGATCGCAAACAATTCGGTGACCCCATGGATCAGCAGCCAGCCCGTGAACTCATAGCCAAGCCCCTTGTCCCAGAAGACGGCATACATGGACCCCAGAATGATCCCGTTCCAGGCCAGCAGCCAGGCTGTCGGAATGCCGAAGGCAAAGCCGAGCGCAAAGGCGAACAGCGCGATCTGGGCGTTGTTATTGAACAGGAAGCCCGCAAAGGCGGTCAGCTGGTCCTGCCCGACCTCTCCGGGCTCGGTGTAGATGGTGGAGCGGAGTTGTTCCACAGTCGCATCCGGAGTGCGGATCTCGCCGAAGCTCTGGCCATGAATGGTCCAGTACCAGTCCATGTCCTGCAGGCAGAGGAAGAAGGCAAGCGCCGCGCCGCCGAACAGGAAGAGCGCCGCGAGGATGGTGTAGAGGACCGCCCCGCGCACGGCCTCCGGCCAGTCCACGCGCATGAACTGCGCCATCCGTTCGCCCATAGAGGTGCGGGCGCCATAGACATAAAAATAGGCTCGCGTGCAGAGACCTTCCAGATAGGTGATGACGTTCTGGTCCAGCGAAATGGAGCGCGCGACCGAGAGGGAAGAGACTGCCTGCCGGTAAAGGTGCGGCAGCGCCATCATGTCTTCATCCGAGAGCGCCTTCACGCCGGAATTTTCGGCGCGGGTGAGGATCAGGTCCAGCTTGCGCCAGTCAGTCTCGCGCTCCTCGCGGAAGCGGTAGGACTTCAGCATGTCGCTCACAGCATGTCCCTCCTCTTGATCTCAAGATATCGCGACAGCAACGCACCGCCGAACTGTTCCGGCCGGGTCTCAATGATCTGCACGCCCATCCGCTGCAGCCGCCGCAGGACGACATCGCGCTCAGACAGGAGATTGCCGGCGATCACCGCGCGGGAAACATCCTCGGTGGTTTCCGGCGGGGCGTCGGCCATGGAAGACAGGGCTTCGTCTTCGAAGGTGGCGAACAGGACGAGATGCCGGTCGGTCAGCCGCCGGACATTTTCGAGCATCAGTTCGGCAGAGATCGTGTCGACAAAATCCGAGAAGATAATGATCAGGCTGCGCCGCTCCAGCTGGCTGGCCAGAGTGGAGAGCGCGAGTGTGTAATTGGATTCCTCGGCCGAATAGTCGAGCCGCGCGGCGAGACTTTGCATCCGGGGAAAACTGCGGGACCCGGAGAGGAACCCGCTGGCGAGCCCGGGTTTTGCATCGAATCCGAAATACATGGTCCGGTCGCCATTGCGTAGGGACACATAGGAGAGCAGGAGGCCCGCATTGATGGCCCGGTCGATCTTGGGAACACCGCCCAGCGGCTCGCTCATCAGGCGGCCGGTGTCGAAGGCGAAGACGATATTGTGGTTGCGCTCGGTGCGGAACTCCTTGGCCAGCAGGTGGCGGTGCCGGGCCGAATGTTTCCAGTCGATGGCGCGCCGGTCCATGCCGGCCGCAAACTCCCGCAGGGCATCGAACTCGCTGCCGTCGCCGCGCTCGATCTGTGTCTTGATCCCGAATTCCGCATCGCGGGAAAACAGGCGGATGGCTTCGTCCTTCACCCAGCGGATATTGGGTGTAACGGCGATCTCTGTATCGAGTTCGCGGATATGCCGCTTCTGGATAAGGCCCAGCGGCCCTTGCCAGCGGCACCACAGGCGAACCAGCCGCGCTGTCCCCCGGCGCAGTGGCGTAAGGGTGAATTCATACCGGCGCTCATTTCCTTCCCATCCGCGCAAGCCGCGCGTGGGCACCTCTTCCAGCAGCGCATCGGTCTCCAGCTGGACTTCCAGCCGCGCCGGAAGACTGCCGCGCGTAAACCGGAAGGTCACCGGCAGAGGATCGCTGTCGCCCGCGTACAGGATGGGCGGGGCATCAATGTCCGTTTCGAACGCGCGAAGCGCCGGGCCGATCATGGCATCCAGAACGGCAAGCCCGCCGACCAGCGCGATCCACCCGGCCGAAAGCGTCCAGAGATCCGGACGCAGCAGAGCGATGCCCACCATCAATGGCAAGCCGAGCAGCATCAGAGAGATCGCGCGGGCGGTCGGGGAGATCACCGGGGCGCCGCCGTCTGTTCGATGATGGCCATGAGGGTTTCTTCGGTGGTGCGGCCTTCAATCTCGGCTGCGGGCGAAAGGAGTACGCGATGACGGAGTGTCGGCAGGGCGAGTGTCTTGATGTCGTCCGGAATGACAAAGTCGCGTCCATCGAGTGCCGCGCGGGCGCGGGCTGCGGTGGCGAGGGCAGCTGCGGCGCGCGGGCTCGCCCCGGTTTCGAGGGCCGGAGAGGTGCGCGTCGCCCGGATGATGTCGACGACATATCCGATCACATCGTCCTGGACCTTTGTTTCAGCAACGGCGGCGACCGCCGCATCGAGTTCGGTATGAGAGATGACGGAGTCCACACCAAAAGCGGCGGGCGTCTTCATGCCGGTGCGCGTGCCGTGCTGTGCGACGATGGCAAACTCTTCCTCGCGGGAAGGGTAGTCGAGCGTGTGCTTGAACAGGAAGCGGTCCAGCTGCGCCTCCGGCAAGGGATAGGTGCCCTGCTGCTCAATCGGGTTCTGCGTGGCGATCACCATGAAGCGGTCGTTCAGGGAATAGGCGTCCCCGTCGATCGTCACCTTGCGTTCCTGCATGGCTTCCAGCAGGGCGGCTTGTGTCTTTGGCGGCGTCCGGTTGATTTCGTCGGCCAGCAGCAGGTCGGTGAAGATCGGGCCTTTTGTCAGCGTGAACTCATTTGTCTGGAAGTTGAACAAATTCGTTCCCAGAACGTCGCCGGGCATCAGGTCCGGTGTGAACTGAATGCGGCCGAAGTCGAGGGAAATGGACCGGGCGAAGCATTGCGCTAGCAGGGTCTTCGCCGTGCCAGGCGGCCCTTCCAGCAGGACATGTCCCGAGGAGAACAGCGCCGTCAGGAGCAGGTCCACCGTCGTGTCCTGGCCGATGACGGCTTTACGGACTTCGCCGCGGATGCGCGTCGCCAGATCGCGGATGTCACTTGGGGTCATTCATGGATCTCCTGAGAATATCGCGGCGCCAACGCCAGAGGTCGCGGGCCTTGTGCATCAAGTCTTCCCGGCTGGCGGCGGGACCGCGCAAACCGGCTTCGATCTGCGAGAATGTCTTGCCGGACATGTCTTCCGGACCAAGACGGTCGAACAATTCAGATAGCTGGGCTTCGGTGAGGTTGCGCGGCGCGCCGATCTGCCGGGCGAGCCGCCGCCGGATCAGGGACAGATATCCCGGCGCCATTCTTGTCTCCCGGCGCGCCATGGAGACGAGACCGGCGGAGTTGTCCGCCAGGGCCTGCTTGCCGAGGGCAATCGCGCGGGCTTCGCGGGCAGGCGGCCCGAACCGGATGGACGCCGCCCAGCCGAGGAGCAGAGCAGTGGCCAGGGCGACCAGAGTCACGCCCAGGAACGGAATATCGAACATCATCTGCAGAAGGTTCTCAGACCGTGTGAAGCCATGCAGGGTGGCATCGAAGATGATCGGCTCGTCATCGCTGTAGCGCATGAAATTGATCATCTGCATTGCGAAGCGGGCATTCTCCCGTTCAGCCAGGCCGAACGTATTGATCATGTCCGGGTCGGCGAGGATGTAGATGCTGCGCCCCGGCACCTGCGAAAGAAGCGTGCCGTCGCGGGTCTGCACGATGGGCGTCAGGTCATCTGACTGGAGGAGCTGGAGTTTCAGGTCCGGTTTCAACGCCAACCGGCCGAACGGTGTTGAGATCCGCTCTGGCACGTCCGTCCGCTTTACCTCAGCGTCGATGCCCAGGGCTTCCAGCGCGTTGGCGATGGCTGCCTCGGAGGCAAGGTCTGTATCCTTAAGGCGGGACGGATTGGTCCAGTCGACCATGCCGGACCATTTGGGCAGCACAATCAGCGTATTGTCCTGAAGCTCGTAATCCTCCAGGGATTTGTTCATGCCACGCGTCGACAGGGTGAGGACCATCAGCCCGTAATGCCCGTTCAGATTGCTCTTGAAGCGGGATATTTCGACCGGATAGCCCTGCGCCTCCAGGAGCCAGACAATGCCATTATACCCGATGGCAGAGGTGGAAAACGGGTGGTCGCCCGCCCGGTCCCGGTCCTGCAGTTCCGGTGACCATCCGGCGAGCACCATGATGGCACCGAAGGAGAAGACGGCCACGGCGATCAGGATCGCGACGGTGCGGGCCGCAAATGGTGCGGTGGAGGTTTGAGCCGTTTCGCTCATGCCCAGCCCTCACCGAAGGCGAAGTCTTCATAGGAGGCGCGGGCCTCCTGCCATCCTTCCGCATCGACCGGGCGGCCGCCAAAGAAGCTCCGCTCAACAATCACGATGATTGGTCCGAGGCCGCGTTTGGCCGGCGCCGGCAGATGCTGCAGACCGCCGATTTCCCGCGCGGTGAGAGACTTCGGCACGCCGCCTTCGAGACGGGTCTGGATGTCTTCGATAGACCGGAACAGGAGCAGGTGGACGGCTTCGGCAAATTTCCCATCCTTTGCGAGCGCATCGGCTTCTTCGAGCAGACCCCGCGCCATGCCCGCGTCCGGGCGGACATCGATGAGGACATCATCGGCAAGATCGACTTTGCCTTCGCCGGATCTGCCGAAACGCACCCGGAGGGCCTCGCCGAACAGAAAGTAGAGGAAGCCCGCCACGACAGCGGCTATCATGGCGTAGAACAGAAATTGGAAAAGCGGTGACATCCCGCTGAGCAGGTCGCCCAGCCATTTGAGCCAGCGCGGCGGCGGATCGACCGGCTTCAGCGGCTCGGCTTCCCATTCGGGGCGCTCGAGCTGCATGTCCCCGCGCTTCAGGTAATCGGCATGTGCGCGATCGAGGGCATCCAGATCTGTCTGCGGGCGCCAGTCATCGTCATCATATTCATAGTCCCCGTTAAACGCGTCATTTGAGGCGTTATCGACGGAACCGGTGTGCGGCGGGGGATTCCGGTCGGCTGTTTCCTGCGCATAGGCCACATCTGCAGGACCGGTTCCGGCAAGCAGGCAGACGAGCGCAAGGGCAGTTCCTGTCCTTAACCTCAACCGCACCGGATACTCCTCTGCTGGCAGCTGCACAGCCAGCCTTCCCCGACCGACTATTTCAGAGGTCGCAGCTGGCTTCAACGCCCTATTGCGAAGCGGGTGTGGCCAACCGATATAGCGCAGCCAAGGCAGAGATGAGGCGAACCATGGACAAGGCGGCGGTTTATCGCGACCTGAAAGCGGAAATTGAAAGCGTTGTATCCGGCGAAACCTCGGTTACGGCCCGGTATGCGACGGCCAGCTGCATTCTGGCTGAGGCGTTCCGGCCGCGTTTCTTCTGGACGGGATTCTATGTTGTGGACCCGCTGAAGGCGCGTGAACTCGTCGTTGGCCCTTATCAGGGGACGCTCGGCTGCCTGCGAATTCCGTTCGGCAGGGGCGTCTGCGGTCATGTGGCTGCGACGCAAGAGCCGATCATCGTGCCCGATGTGCATGCTTTCCCGGGGCATATCGCCTGCGATTCCGCGACCAATTCCGAGATCGTCCTGCCGGTGTTCGACAAGGACGGGCAGCTGGCCGCCGTGCTGGACATCGATTCCACTGAGCCGGATGCCTTTGACGACGTTGACCGCGACGGCCTGGCGGCGATTTGCGAGATTCTACTCGTCGCCTGATTTCGGGACCGTCGTCATGAGGGTGGCCTCATAGGGCGCCTGAGGAGAGGTTGCGCGGTCAACGGCGTCGATCCGGTCGATCAAATGCTCTTCCAGAATATCCAGCTTGCGGGCACGGACGCCGGCGACGGTGAGGATTTCATGGTCCAGAACCTGCCACTCATCCTCGTTGGCATCGTAGGCGGGCCATTCCGGCAGGCCGGGGCCGTTCGGATCGCTGGTCCGCGCAAAGTTGGTCCAGTAGGCCTGCATCGTCTCGGCCAGCTTCTCGTCCTTGTCGGACATTGGCAGCAGAGGCGGAGCAGACCCAAATACGAAGGGGATTTCAGATCCGTGATAAGCGCCGATCGTTTGGGATCGCGTCGGTGTTGCGCGGGTAAAAAAGTACATCCACGTCGGATGGCCGGATGTGGCATTGGCTTTGCCCAGGAAACGCATGTGAACGCCGAACATGTCGTCGCCCAGCATGCTGGTCGCCCCTTCATCCCAGGTCGCAAGCTTGTCCATGCCGTATAGCGCCTCAAGCGCTTTCGCCGGGTTTTCACCGAACACTTCAGCCAGTCGCTGTTCCCGCTCTTCCAGAGATCCGTTGATATTGCGTGCCAGCACTGTGGGGGATTGGAAGCCGTTATAGAACAGGCTGCCCTCGTCGGCATTGTAGCCGGCGAGAACAGGCACCTTCGGGATGTCACCAGAGCGGATTGTGCTGCCGATCGTGTCGGGCAGGACCTTGCCGTCGACGGTTGGCAGAAAGTTGCCGACAAGGTCCTGTCGCTGCTCGGCGCGGGTGACGATGGAGGCTGCCGGGATGGAGCGAAGGTCTGCAGCAGTGGCCGTCTTGTCGACAAATGTGCTGAGGAATTCTTCACCGACCGCCTCAGAGCTGCGAGATCCGGGCAGGGGGGCCTTGTCAAGATAACGGGCATTGTAGCTGCTGCTGCCGCTTTCGAGGATGGCTTTGTCATAAAGCCCGTCGGCCATCGGGGTCGCCATCAGCTCACTGACGGATTGGGCGCCGGCGCTCTCGCCGAAAATGGTGACATTGTCGGGGTCACCCCCAAAGGAGCGGATATTGTCCCGCACCCAGCGGAGGGCGGCAACCTGGTCCAGCAGGCCATAATTGCCGGAGGTGCCGGCTTCCTCGGTCAGCGCAGGATGGGCGAGGTAACCGAAGGGGCCCAGCCTGTAATTGAACGTGACCAGCACGACGCCGTTCTCGACAAGTGCATTCGCCTGATAGAATTCGGAGGAGCCTGAGCCCGACTGGTGGCTTCCGCCATGAATCCAGACCATGACAGGCAACAGGGTCTCGCTGCCGACATTCGATGTGCGGACATTGATGAACAGGCAATCTTCCGCTTCTGCCGGGGCGGGTTGGGTGGCCAGATATTTTTTCGCGGCGAAACGTTTCCACCAGGGCAGGCCCGCGCCATCAATGATCCCGCTGACGAAACCACCCATACCCTTTCGGGCCTGGATGCATTCCGGACCGAAGGATCGCACGTCACGCGGCATGGCGCCCCACTGCGGAGGGGCGACCGGCGCTGCCCAGCGGCGGGCGGAGGCATAGGGGATGCCATTGTAGACCTGAATATCGGAATTGCTGGCGTCGATGCCGCCGAGGACCAGACCCTGATTGATCCTCAAAGGTTCTGCCAACGCCAGCGGCTTTTCCGGGGCGGTGAATTTGAACCAGCCCCAGACACCCACTGCAATCAGCAGAAAAAACAGAATAATACTAAGGCGCTTCATGTAATCCACTCGATCCCCCGATCGTGCAATCACTATACCAGACGCGAAGGGGGAGTCATTGAATTGGGGCTCGGTTAACCAAGAGAATCCAGCGTTCGTGTTAATGAAGTCACAAGATCGGCCGTCGGTTCGATGCCACAGGCCAGCCGGATGAAGCTTTCCGGCACGTCATCGCCCCAGCGGATCCGGCACTCTGCGCTTGTGTGAACGCCGCCAAAACTCGTCGCCGCGACGATAAGGTCGCTGTTTTCAATAAACTTTTCGGCCTTTTTCCGGTTTTCCAGCGTGAAGCTTACAATCGGGCCGAAGCCGGTCATCTGCCGTCTGGCGATTTCATGTGACGGATCGTTCGTCAGTCCGGGATAGTTCACGGCGCTGATGGATTTGTGCGCGCCCAGTGCTTCCGCGATGCCCAAAGCATTGGCAATTGCGCGCGAGACGCGAAGTTCCAGCGTCGCCATTCCCCTGTGAAGCAGGTACGCGTCGAGCGGCTGGCGATCGCACCGGCCAGACGGCGCCAGGTTCGGACAGTTTCCAGCAGCCGACTGTCCCGCGTTGCGACATGAACGGCCAGGATATCGGAGTGTCCGGCCATGGCTTTGGTGTCGGCCATCAGGGTGATGTCGACGCCGAGATCCAGCGGTTGCTGGCAGATCGGCGTAGCGGTCGTGTTGTCTGCGACGAGCAGCGCGCTGGCTGCCTTCGCCCGCTTCGCAACCTCGGCAATGTCGCAGACGGCCAGACCGGGATTGGAGGGCATTTCGATAATGACAATGCGGCAGCCGCTCATGTCCACCATGCCAGATTTCTGCGCTGGGCATGTCGGCGTCGTCAAGCGGATGCCGTCAGACTTTCTCTCCGCTGACGCGGCTTGGGCGGGTAACGATCAGTTCCTGGCACAGGAGGCCGGCTTCGCGGTGGCGCGACATGGCCTTGTAGTCCGGATGGTTCAACGTCGCGATGAAGGCCTGCCGGCTCGGGAAATGATTGACGAGCACGGCGTCCCAGTCGCCATGTCCGATGAAGTATCGCTCGGTGGTGGCCAGCAGCAGCGTCGTGCCGCCGGTGTCCTTTGCCGCTTCGGTGAACGCCTCGGAATAGCGCATGTAGGCAGCCTCGCCGCTGATGTCCTCACCATGTTCCGGATCTTCCGGGCGATACGCCGCCTTCACGCGAAATTTCAGCAGGTTCACCTGTGCGATAGGGCCGTCGTGCGGGGCGTCTCGAAACGCGCGGAACTGATCGGCAGTGGGCTGGAAGGCTGGCATGGTCGTTTCCTCTCAATCATTTTTGTGCGGTCGCAGCTCCGGATGCTGTCTCAGGTAGTTTTCGGCGTAGAACAACGCGGCTGCGTGAAGCGCGTGCTGAACGTCAAGCGCGCCATAGTTCAAGAAATCAGCATACGGCATTTCCAGAACTTCGATTTCCTCATTGGGGTCGAGGGATTGTTCTCCGGTCTGGCGGCAGCCCAGCGCTAGATAGTAATGCAGGCGGTTATTCTGCGTGGCCGGGTTGGGATAACATGTGCCGACATGGTACATTTCACGGGCTGAGTAGCCCGTCTCCTCCCGCAGTTCGCGCGCGCCTACTGCACACCAGTCTTCTTCGCCGGGGTCTGAGACGCCCCCAGGCAGGCCAAGCGTGAATACGCCAGCCGCATGCCTGTACTCCCGAACCAGAACCACATTGCCTGCATCCGTCAGCGGAATGACCGTTACCCAGTCAGTCAATTCCGTGACGTGATAGGCTTCAACGATATGCCCATCGGCGCGGATGCATCGATCTGTGCGCAGGCCCATGAAGCGGTCCCGCATCACCTGGTTCGATGAAAGAATAGTCCAGGGCTTCATGTCATTTTACCATGGTGCGGTTTTTAATTTTCAGAACTATCATCAGATCTGATCAGGTGCCGGCCGAGGAAGTCCAAGCGGGTTTTCATCTGGTGTGTCTGGAGCGCTTCCCCGCGGATGCCATGCCGTTGTCCCGGATAAGTCATTAATTCGAAAAGCTTCTCTTCCTGCTGCAGGTTGGCCATCAGGCGCGTCGAGTTGTCGAACGTGACATTGTCGTCGGCCATGCCGTGTATCAGCAGGAGCGGTGTGTTCAAATTGCGGGCATAGGGCAGCACGCCGGATGCGGCATACCCATCGGGATTATTCTCCGGCGTGCCCATGTAGCGCTCCGTATAGAATGTATCGTAAAGGGTCCAGTCGGTGACCGGCGCCGAAGACACAGCCGCTGCGAATGTGCCCTCAGGCGCCTGCAGGATCGTCATCAATGTCATGTAGCCGCCATAGGAGCCACCCTGGATCGCGATCCTGTCGGCGTCGACATAGGGTTGGGCCTTCAGCCAGGCGACGCCCGCCAACTGGTCTTGCACCTCGGGGCCGCCCGTGCGGTGATAAATGACATCTTCGAATTTTCTGCCCCGATTGTCGCTGCCCCGGTTATCGAGGCGGAAAACGATATACCCCTGTCCGGCGAGGAACTGGTCTGACAAGCTGCCCCAGGCGCGTTTGACGGTCTGCACGTGTGGGCCGCCATAGACTTCGATAATCACGGGATATGTCTGCCCGGGATCGAAGTGCGGTGGCTTCAGGATTGCGTAATGCAGATCCTGACCATCTTCTGCCTTGAGCGTTCCATATTCCGGTACGACATGACTGGTCAGGTAAGGAGCGTACGGATGGTGCTCGTCTAGGGCGTTTTCCTCGATCCATCCGATGAGCGATCCATCGATACGGTAGAGGCCGGTTTGCGGGGGCTGTGCAGGGGAAGAGGACGTGCCGACAAAACTTTGCCCGTCCGGGCTGATCTTGATGTCCCAGAACTTGCCTGCTTCGGTGATGCGCTCCGGAGCACCCGGTTGCCCGATGCGGACACTGTAAAGGTGCCGTTCCAGTACGGTGTCTGCATAGCCGGTGTAGTAAAGCGTCTCGCCGTCCGGTGAGACGGCTTCGATGGAGTCCAATACCTGGTCCTGTGGCGTGATGACCTTTGTGTCCCCGTGGCCATCAGGATGGATCGTAACGGCATGACGCATGCCGCCGTCCTCTACGGTTAGGAGAATCCGGCCATCCGGCAGTTCGCGAAAGTCCTTGGACAGGTTCACCCATTTGTCATTGTGCTCCGTATAAGGAGACGAGATTTCCCAGGGAGAGGAGCCGGTCCGATTGTATCGTATCTCAGTCTGGTCTCGGTTGACGGTCAGAAACCAGAGGCTTGAACCGGTCCAGTAAACGCGGGTGAGATAAGCATTCGGGCCTGTTTCGAAAATCCGGTCCGTACGGTCTTTCTTCAGGTCGTTTACATAGAGCGAAACTCTGGCATTTGGCCGCCCGGCACGTGGATAGCGTTGCTTGATCACGGTGACTTTGTCGGCCTCGATATCGAAACGCGGGATGATGTCTACGCCACTTTCATCAACTTCCGTGAAGGCGACATAGCGTTCATCCGGGCTCCACCAATAGCCTGTGAAGCGATGCATTTCTTCCTGCGCCACGAATTCGGCCACGCCATAGCTGACCGCCCGGCCGGGGTCTGCTTCGGGCGTCAATCGCGTCTCTTTTCCAGTTGCGATTTCAATCGCGTAAACTGCTCCATCCCTCACAAAACTGACAAAATTTCCGCGTGGAGAGACACGCGCGTCATATTCGAATGCGTCGGTATGAGTCAGCTGCTTCGCAACCGGGCCGGAATTTGTCAGCGTGATGAGGTGGAGGTCTCCCCCGAGTGGTACAAGGATCGTGTCGGCCGCGCCCCAGCTATAATCCGTGATCCCGGCGGAGCCCGAAATGCGCTTGCGTTCCCGCAGCGCTTTTTCCTCTTCGGACAATTCAACAGGCTCCGGCTCCAGCAGACTGGAATCCACCAGCATGCTCTGCTCTCCCGTTGCCACGTCATATTGCCAGAGATCGAACCGGTTCTGTTCATCAGCACGGGACTTCAGGAAGGTCACGCGTGTTCCGTCAGGGGAGTACTTGACCATCCGGGCAGTTGGTCCGGACAGGGAAGGCGAAGCGTATAGGCGTTCAAGCGGCAGAGAGCCTGGCGCGTCGGTCAAAATTTCAGCCTCCATAGGGTCTTGCTGTGTCTGGGCTATTGATGGGGCAGCCATGAAGAAGACTGTCGCCAGCAGGGTAAACAGGGTGTTAGCGGTTCGTTTCATGGCCATGTACCTAGCCGCGCGGCCAGTCTTTTGTCATCTGTTGTGCCCAGCAAACTGGCGCCGTGCATTTTTTTCTACACAGACTGCTTTCGCCCTCTAGCCAAGCGGAGGCCTCACAATAAAGTGAGTTCCATGATGAATGGGGTGGGCTTGTTTCAGGAAGCAATTACCCTGGTCGCTTCTGACCGGGGCGGCAACGCTCTCTTTCGTGGTGCTGACATGATGCGCCGCGCAGCCGATGCCGGGCATGTCGCGGCTGCCAACAATTACGGTGCCATGCTGCAGGCCGGACGAGGCGTCCGGCAGGACCTGGTCGGGGCCCGCGCCTATTATCATCAGGCCGCGAATGCGGGCCTCCCTACAGGACTGTTTAATTTAGGCTTTATGTGTTTCCATGGGCTCGGTGGCCCTGCGGATCACCGGCGGGCGCGTTTCCTGTTCCTGCGAGCCGCACAACAGGATGAAGCGAACGCGATTGCCTATCTTGGCCTGATGTTGATGTCTGGCCAGGGGGGAGACACTAATCCATCGGCCGCCCGCAACTGGTGGAGCCGGGGCGCTTCCCTCGGTAACAGCCGCTGCGCTTTCAATCTCGGCATTGCACATGCAGGCGGTCACGGAAGCCCCCAGGACCTGGTGAAGGCCTGGCGCTGGTTCCGGCAGGCTGAACGGCTTGGCAATGAGGGGGCGACAAAGGAGCTTCGCCGTCTCGAACGCGCCATGAGCGCGGAAGAGCAGGACCGGGCGTTCCGCCGGGCCAGCTGATCTGACGACATTTTGCGCCTGGTTGACACCGGAGCCGTGTTTTCCGTCAGTCCGGTCATCGGCCCAGCAGGCACCTGCGTGCTTGATTTTATGGGGCGAGTGCGTAACTCAGCGGCGGTATCTCTCTCCCTGAACAGGATTCTTCCGCTATGGCCGGACCTCAATACGTTTACCACATGCAAGACCTCACCAAGGTCTATCCCGGTGGCAAGAAGGTGTTTGAAAACATTCACCTGTCTTTCCTGCCGGATGCCAAGATCGGTGTGGTCGGCGTCAACGGTGCGGGTAAGTCCACGCTGTTGCGCATCATGGCGGGCCAGGACAAGGAATTCATCGGCGAGGCATGGGCGGCTGATGGGGTGAAGGTCGGCTACCTGCCGCAGGAACCCAAGCTGGATGAGAGCAAGACTGTTTTCGAAAACATCGCAGCCGCCTGTCCTGAAAAGGCAATGCTGGACGAGTTCAACGAAATTTCGGGCAAGCTCGGCGAAGACTATTCCGATGAACTGATGGAACAGATGACGGAGCTGCAGGAGAAGATCGACGCAGCGGACGCCTGGGACATCGACTCCAAAATCCAGATGGCCATGGAAGCGCTGCGCTGTCCGGATGACGACGCGGATGTCAGCAAGCTGTCCGGCGGTGAGATCCGGCGCGTCGCGATCTGCGCTCTCTTGTTGTCCAAGCCCGACATGATCCTGATGGACGAGCCGACCAACCACCTCGATGCCGAGACTGTGGCCTGGCTTCAGAATTTCCTGATCAACTTTCCGGGCTGCGTGATCCTCGTCACCCATGACCGTTACTTCCTGGATGATATCACAACCTGGATCCTCGAACTCGACCGGGGCCGGGGCATGCCATATCAGGGCAATTATTCCGATTGGCTGGAGCAGAAGGCCAAGCGGATGGAGCAGGAGGCCCGCGAGGAGCGCGGCAAGCAGCGCTCGCTCGCCAAGGAACTCGAATGGGTCCGGTCCAGCCCGAAAGCCCGTCAGGCGAAATCCAAGGCACGTATTCAATCCTATGAGCAGAAGGCCGCTGAGGCTGAACGTGAAAAGGTCTCGACGGCTCAGATCCGCATCCCGCCGGGGCCGCGCCTCGGAAATGTGGTGCTGGAGGCAGAAAATCTGCGCAAAGGGTTCGGCAACAACCTTCTGATCGAAGACCTCGACTTCAAGCTGCCGCCCGGTGGCATTGTCGGCGTCATCGGCCCGAACGGGGCGGGTAAATCTACCCTGTTCAAGATGATCCTTGGTCAGGAAGAGCCCGATGCCGGCGCGCTGCGCGTCGGCGACACGGTGAAATTCGGCTATGTCGACCAGAGCCGCAACAAGCTCGATGACAGTCACAATGTCTGGGAGGAAATCTCAGGTGGAACCGACGTCATCGATCTTGGCGGGGTGGAAGTGAATTCCCGTGCTTATGTCGGTGCATTCAACTTCAAGGGCTCAGATCAGCAGAAGAAGGTCGGCCTCCTGTCAGGGGGTGAGCGGAACCGCGTACATCTGGCCAAGATGTTGAAAGAGAGCTCCAACGTTCTCCTGCTCGACGAACCGACCAACGACCTTGATGTGGAAACCTTGCAGGCGTTGGAAGAAGGCCTTGATGCGTTCCCGGGCTGCGCCGTGATCATCAGCCACGACCGCTGGTTCCTTGACCGGATGGCGACCCATATTCTTGCGTTCGAAGGCGATTCCCACGTCGAATGGTTCGAGGGCGATTTCTCCTCTTACCTTGAAGACAAGAAACGTCGCCTCGGCGAAGACGCCGTCAATCCGAAGCGCCTGAAATTCAAGAAATTCGCGCGGTAGGAGAGTTTTTCGGTCCCTGGCGTCGACCGTTACGCAATTCGGTGCGAATCTTGCGTAAGGACGGGACGTCAGGGAGTCCGATATGACGACAAGTGCCTCGCCGAAGCTTTCGGTTGTCATCACGAACTATAATTACGCCGACTTTGTCGCGACCGCGATCGACAGCGTTCTGTCTCAGGATGTCGAGATTGAGCTTGTGGTCGTCGACGACTGCTCGAAGGACAATTCACGGGAGATCATCCGGTCCTATGGCGATCGGATCATTCCGGTCCTGCAGGAGGTGAATCAGGGCCATGGTGGTGGTTTTAACGCCGGATACGCCCGCACGACGGGGGATTTGGTCATGTTCCTCGATGCCGACGACTTCCTGTTGCCCGGCGCGGGGCAGACGATCATTTCAAATTACGACCCTGATATCGGCATGTACCTCTATCGGATGAACTATGCCGATGCTGAAGGAACGCTCGGTGGACTTTTCCCGCCGCCGCAAGTGCCACTGGCCGATGGAGATGTCGCCGGGCAATTGCGCGAGATGGGGCACTATTCCGGGACGATTACGTCAGGCCTTGTCTATACGCGCACCGCTTTGGAGCAGGTCATGCCGATGGACGCTGAGACGTTTCGGCAGGGCGGCGATGGTTACCTGTCTGCGACGGTGCCACTGCACGCTGTTGCAAAAGGCTTCGACCAGCCCGTATCCGCTTATCGCCTGCACGGATCGCAGCATTCGCAATTCGCCAAGGCCTACGCAAAGCGTGCCCGCTGGCGTATCGGACATCAGCAGGCCTGCTTTGCCTGTATCCGGGAGCATGCTGCCCGGCAGGGTCTGCAAACAGCGGATGATCTGGGGGAGCGTGATCAGGGGCACTTGCAGGAACGGCTCGTCTCGCTCCTGTTCGAACCCGGGCAGCACCCGGTTAAGCAAGATACCCGCACGAGCCTGCTCAAAAAGTTGCGCGCGGCCAATCGTGAACAGTATGGCCGCAAAGCGTTGCCGCGGAATGCCTGGTGGATCCTGATCGGCATTCTGCCGACCGGGGCGGCCCGGACCGTGCTTTCATGGAAAATAGATGTGGCGGCGCGCCCGGTCTGGATGAACAATCTCGGCCGCGCGCTCCGCAAGCGGCTTGGCATCGTAACAGGCTAGAACCGCACGAAGCCCCTTGTTCTCTGCCATCCGTGGGCTAGGCTTCCCTTTTGAATACGAAGGGGTGTGGGCATGAGAACTCTGGTGACAGCTTCGCTGATGGCTCTGTTCCTGGCCGGATGCGGTAACCCTCCTGAACCTGCCGAACAGGACGCAGTCACTGTGATACCCTCCTACGAAGCTACCGGAATTGTCGCGAAGACCTTGCCGGAGCTCGTGGAGGATCTGGATACGGGCGCCGTCACTTCAGAGGCGCTGACGCAGGCCTACCTCGACCGGATCGCATTGCTCGATCGGGAGGGGCCGCGGCTCCAGAGCATAATATCCTTGAATCCAAATGCTCTGCCACTCGCGAGAGCCAGTGATCAACGTCGTGCGAATGGGGATACGCTCGGGCCGCTGGATGGTGTGCCCGTTCTTTTGAAAGACAATATCGAAAGTCTCGACCCGATGCCGACAACCGCCGGCTCCCTGGCGCTGAAGGATAATATCACCGGACGTGACAGCCCGCTGGTTGCGGGGCTGAGGGCGCAAGGCGCGATCATTCTCGGGAAAACGAACCTCAGCCAATGGGCTAATTTTCGCGATAACGCTTCCCTGAGTGGTTGGTCATCTGTTGGCGGACAAGTTCACAATCCGCACATCCTGGATCGCAATCCCTGTGGTTCCAGTTCAGGCTCGGGCGTAGCGGTTGCTGCATCGCTTGCCGCCGGCGCTGTAGGAACTGAGACCAATGGTTCGATTATCTGTCCGTCTAACGTAAATGGCATCGTCGGGTTCAAGCCGACCGTTGGCCTGATTTCGCAGGAGGGTATCGTGCCGATCTCTCCTTCGCAGGATACGGCAGGTCCGATGGCGCGCACAGTGCGGGGCGCCGCGTTGATGCTGAACGCCATGGATCCTGGCGACGAGGACTACACGCTTGGGCTTTCACCTGATGCCCTTAATGGTATGCGGATCGGGGTGATGCGGTTCGCTGAAGGATCCAACAAGGATATCAGAGAACACTTTGACGCTGCGTTGGCCGCGATGGAGGCACAGGGCGCCACGCTTGTTGATATCGACACATTTGAGCCTGCGGCCGAAAACTACCAGGAGAGTACGCTCCCGCTGCTTGAGTACGAATTCAAAGACAGCCTGAACGCCTATCTTGCAACGACACCAGAGACGGTGACGACCAGAACGCTCAGGGAGCTGATTGCTTTCAACGAAGCGCATGCCGATCAGGAAATGCCGCTTTTCGGGCAGAGTATTTTTGAAGAGTCAGAGGCGAGAGGCCCTCTGACCGATCCGAAATATACGGGCGCGAAGGCGGCGGTGCGTTTTTCCACGCGGGAGCAGGGGATCGACCGCTTGCTGGCCGAATATGATGTGAATCTGCTCGTGGCCCCTTCAGGTCCCATCGCGCCGCGGATTGATCCGGTTAATGGCGATGTCTGGCCGGAATGGGCAGGTGCGGGCTGGATGGCGGCGCAAGCCGGATATCCGCATATGACGGTGCCAATGGGCAATGTGCACGGCATACCGGTCGGCGTTTCCTTCATCGGATCCGCCGGCGACGACGCCGCGATCATTGCATACGGCTATGCCTATGAGCAGGCGAGCCAGCTCCGGCCCGATCCACATTATCTGGCCAGCGCAGAAGAGCGGCCGGAAATCTCTGCAGCAATGACGAAGTAATCGGCCCGGAAAAGAAAAGACCCGTTCCTGGCGGGAAACGGGTCTTTGATTCTTGCTTGAATTTGCGGGAATTCAGGTTCGCTTTTCGCTTTCCAGCTTTTGCGTCATGCTCTTGATTTTGTCGATAAGAGCCTCTGCCGATCCGTTCGTCCGGTCGAGCAGGGCAAGGAACTGCGCGCGCTGTTCAATGGCGAGCCAGATCAGGTTTCCGTTCATGTTCAGAGCGACATCCACAACCTGGTATTTCCCGTTGCGGCGCAGGACCCGCCAGCGCACGTCCATATCCTTGCCATCCTCGCGGTGGATGACCGTATTTACGATGGAATCATCAGGGGACCGGTCCACCGAGTCTTTCACAACCACATTTTCGCCGCGGTATGCGTCGAGCTCGTTCTCGTAAACGGCAAGCGCGTATTCCCGGAAAACTTTCTGGTATTCCGCAAGTTCGTCGGCAGTGAAGCGCCGGGCATATTTGCCGATTGCAAAATTTGCGACGGCCTTCATGTCCGCGAATTCGTCCATGTAGGCATTGAATTTCTTGGTGCGTTGGTCCGCATCAAGCGAAGGGTCGTTGAGGGACGCAAGCACTTCGTTGGCGTTCTTCTGAACGTATGCTTCGGTTTTTGCATCCGCAGCAGCTGGAAGCGCCAGCGCGGTCAGCGCAGCAAGGGCGATTGCGGGGGTCACAAGGCGTTTCAAAGGGGCAGCTCCTGCTTCAGTCTTTTGCGTTTGGGTAGTCATCAAATTCGTCAAAATCTGGGAGATCCTGGTACAAATCTGACTCATCCTCAGGACGACCATTACGGATTGCAGCCTGACGCTGAGATGAATAAATCCGGCGCAGGGCAACATAAGGTTCCGGCTGGGCGTTCAGTTGTTCTATCTGGTCTGCAAGTGCGACGCGGGTGTTCAGGGCTGAAAGCACGCCCCGTCCGACGGCAATTTTGTCATCCAGGTCCGGATCGCCGTCGAATTCCGTCCATGTCAGCGGATCGATTGCCCGGTCAACGCCTGTCCCCAGCAGATCGCGCGGCGTCGTCGGACCCAGCACGGGCATGACCAGGTAAGGGCCGCTATCGACGCCCCAAACGGCAAGCGTCTGGCCAAAGTCTTCAGAATGCGGCTTCAGACCCATCTGGTTCGCAGCATCCCACAGTCCTGCGAGGCCGACGGTCGTATTGATTGTGAAGCGAAAGAATGTGTCGCTCGCGCGGGCGGGTTCCGCTTGCAGTACATCGTTCACGAAAACGACCGGGGCGCGAAGATTACGCAGAAAATCGCCGATGCGATCGCGGGCGAATTCAGGAGTCACCGTTTTGTAGACACCCGCTGCCGGTCCGAGCGCGTACTTGTCCACGCCATTATTGAACGCAAACATCTGGCGGTTGAAGCCTTCATATGGGTCGGCGACAGCCCCCGGATCCGAAGGATTCGTTGGAGTTGAAGCACATGCGCCCAGAGTTAAGGCCACTGCGATGGCCGCAATTCGAACGTTCATAATGGCGATTTCCCGTTTCTTGGTCCGGTACATGGTTACTTCTATCAAATGGCGCAACTCTCGGATATGTAATTTCAATTACATGCGACAATGCTGCAACAGCGATAAGGTTCCTTGCAAAACGTATAAAAGAATGTTTATACGATCTTCATGAGCGAGCGATTTGACCTTACGCTGGAGCGGCTGCGGGCGGCTGGAGAGCCCACGCGTCTGCGCATTATGGCGCTACTGCGTGAACGCGACCTTTCCGTTGGCGAAATCGTGCAGATACTTTCCCTTAGCCAGCCAAGGCTGTCTCATCACCTGAAAGCGCTGACTGGCGCCGGGCTGGTTGAACGCCTGCCGGAAGGGTCATTTGTTTTTTACCGGGCAGCCAGCCAGGGCGATGGACGGGTGTTCCTGGACTCATTGTTCGAACAGCTGGGAGACGACGTGCCAGAGTTGTTGCGGGATGCCGAACGACTGGACGAAGTCAGCGCGTCGCGCGCTGCATCCGCGCAGGCTTATTTTTCATCTGTGGCCGACAACTGGGACGCGATTCGCACGCTTCATTATCCGAACGAGGCGATCGAACAGGCTCTTCTGGACATCGCCGGACCGGGACCGTTTCGCCGTGTTGTGGATTTCGGTACGGGGACCGGGCGTATGCTGGCCCTGTTTGCCCCGCTTGCGGCAGAAGCAGAAGGCATTGATCTCAGCCATCATATGCTGACAGTCGCCCGCGCCAATCTGGAGCGTGACGGCAGCCCGATCGCCCGCGTCCGCCAGGGGGATGTCACGGCAGTCCCATTCGAGGATGCCTCTGCCGATCTCGTGATCATCCATCAGGTCCTTCATTATGTCGACGCGCCAAACCGCGTGATTGCCGAAGCTGGTCGTATCCTTCAGCCGGGTGGACGGCTTTTGGTTGTGGATTTCGCCCCGCATGAACTGGAGTTTCTCCGGACCGAGCATGGCCACCACCGGTTGGGCATGTCTCCCGATGCCATGGAAGGCTGGGCCACCGCCGCCGGGCTGAAACTTTCCGAACCGCGGGCATACGCCCCGCCCCCAGAGAATGATCAGGGATTGACTGTCCATATATGGACCGCTGAAAAGCCCGCAGACGCGCAGGAATCCGCTGCATGAGTACCTCTACGCCCCACGTTTCATTTGAGTTTTTCCCACCCAAGAGCGACGCGATGGCAAATCGCCTGTGGGACACCGTCCAGCGGCTGGAGCCAATGGCCCCGGATTTCGTATCCGTCACCTATGGCGCCGGTGGCTCGACCCGTGAACGAACCCACGAAACCGTTAAACGTATCGCACAGGAAACCAGCCTGAAACCGGCCGGACACCTGACCTGTGTGTCTGCGACGAAGGCGGAGGTGTTGGGGGTTGCGGAGGAGTATTGGCAGGCGGGGGTGAAGCATATTGTGGCGCTGCGAGGTGATCCGCCAGCAGGGATGGGGGCGAAGTTCGAGGCCCATCCGGGCGGTTTCCGCGATGCGGTGGATCTGGTGAAGGGCCTGCGCGATCACCGGCCCGAACTCGGAAAATGTTTCGAAGTTTCAGTGTCTTGCTACCCCGAGCTCCACCCGGAAAGCCAGGGGTGGGAGGCCGAGATCGCCTATCTCAAGGCCAAACAGGATGCCGGCGCCGACCGGGCGATTACGCAGTTCTTCTTCGAGCCGGAGACGTATCTGCGCTTTCTGAACAAGGCCCGCGCGGGCGGCGTGACCATGCCTGTCGTGCCCGGTATCATGCTACAGGCGAACTTCCGCGGACTACAGCGGATCAGTGGCTTGTGTGGCGCGACGATACCGGACTGGCTGGCGGATCTTTATGACGGCCTCGATGATGACGTGGAGACCCGCGAACTTGTCACGGCAAAC
Organism: uncultured Hyphomonas sp.; assembly: GCF_963677035.1. NCBI lineage: Bacteria > Pseudomonadati > Pseudomonadota > Alphaproteobacteria > Hyphomonadales > Hyphomonadaceae > Hyphomonas > uncultured Hyphomonas sp. Next base: position 3,418,106 of record NZ_OY781472.1, on the reverse strand, counting down.
GTCGCTGCTGATCTCTGCCGAAAGCTGGCGGAGCAGGGCGTCGAAAATTTTCACTTCTACACGCTGAACCGGGCGGGGCTTGCATTGTCCACCTGCCGCCTGCTCGGCCTGAAACCCAAAGCGGCGGAGGCAGCCTGACATATGACCCGGCAAGAACGGATTGCGGCCCTCAAGGCGGCTGCGAAAGAGCGGATTCTTATTCTCGACGGGTCGTGGGGCGTGATGATCCAGCGCCGTGGCCTGGACGAGGCGGACTATCGCGGTGACCGCTTCACGGAGGCCAAATATCCGGGGCAGATGAAGGGGAATAACGACATTCTCTGCATCACCCGGCCGGACATCGTGACCGACCTGCACAATGCCTATTATGCCGCCGGTGCGGACATCTCGGAGACGAACACATTCAGCGCGACGGTCATCGCACAGGATGATTATAAGCTGGATCCCGACTCCGTTCGCGACATCAACCTTGAAGGCGCGAAGCTCGGCCGGGCGGCGGCGGATGCATGGACCGCGAAGGAGCCGCACAAGCCGCGCTTCCTGGCGGGCTCCATCGGGCCGCTGAACAAGATGCTGTCCATGTCGTCTGACGTGAACGACCCGGGCGCCCGGTCGGTAACTTTTGACGAAGTGTATGAAGCCTATCGCCAGCAGATCCAGGCCCTGAACGAGGGCGGGGTGGACCTCTACCTGATCGAGACCATCACCGACACGCTGAACTGCAAGGCCTGCATCAAGGCAATCATGGATCTTGAAGAAGAGGGCATGGACAAGCTGCCAATCTGGATTTCCGGCACAATCACCGACCGCTCCGGCCGCACCCTGTCCGGCCAGACAGTGGAAGCGTTCTGGAATTCCGTGCGCCATGCAAAGCCGTTTGCCATCGGTTTCAATTGCGCCCTCGGCGCAGACCTGATGCGCCCACACATCGCGTCGCTCTCGCGAGTCGCAGATACGCTGGTCGCGGCCTATCCGAATGCCGGCCTGCCGAACGAGATGGGCCAGTATGACGAACAGCCGGAGCAGACGTCTGGCGCGGTCGGCGGCTGGGCACAGGATGGGCTGGTCAATATTCTCGGCGGCTGCTGTGGCACCACGCCGGAGCATATCGAGGCCATCGCGAAAGCGGTGGAAGGGGTAAAGCCGCGCGACCCGGTCGCATCGAAACATACAATGCGTTTGGCAGGGCTTGAGCCGTTCGAGGTGACATCATGATGAAGTCTGATGTGGAAGCGGGTGATCTTTTTGTTTTCTACGGCCTGCTGAAGCTTGGCGCGGCGGGGCAACCGGAGGATCTACCGCTGTCGACGGCGGGTGCGTTTGGCGAGACCTGCCGGTTCCGTGGACGGATGGTAGATCTCGGCGGATTTCCGGGCCTCGTCGATGGAGACACGCTATGCCACGGCATCCGCTGGAAGATCAGCGATCCGGCGATCATGCCAGCCATGGACGCATTCGAGGATGTCACGGACGACCCGGAGACGAGCCTTTATCTGCGTAAGCAAATTCCCCTGCTTGACGATGCAGGAAATGAAACCGGCGAGATGGCATGGGTTTACTGGTACAATAAGCCGGTTGAAGACTTCCCGCTTGTGGCCGACGGCAACTGGCCGCTCGACGCTGGAAAAAAGAGAAAATGACAACATCAGCTTCCCAAACCTTCGTGAACGTTGGTGAACGTACCAACGTGACAGGCTCCGCCGTGTTCCGCCGCATGATCACGGAGGGGCGCTATGCCGATGCCGTGGAGGTCGCCCGCCAGCAGGTCGAGAACGGCGCCCAGGTCATCGACGTCAATATGGACGAAGGCATGCTGGACGGTGCGGAGGCCATGCGCACCTTCCTGAACCTGATCGCCGCCGAGCCGGACATCGCGCGTGTGCCGGTGATGATCGACAGCTCCAAATGGGAGGTGATCGAGGCAGGCCTGAAATGCGTGCAGGGCAAGAGCATCGTGAACTCGATTTCCATGAAGGAAGGCGAGGACAAGTTCCGCGAGCAGGCGCGTGCCTGCCTGTCCTACGGTGCCGCAGTTGTTGTCATGGCGTTCGACGAGGTCGGGCAGGCGGACACGAAAGACCGGAAGGTCGAGATCTGCCAGCGCGCGTTTCATATCCTGACCGAAGATGTCGGCTTTCCGGCGGAGGATATCATCTTCGACCCGAACATCTTCGCTGTGGCGACGGGGATCGAAGAGCACAACAATTACGCCGTCGACTTCATCGAAGCCACGCGCATCATTCGCGATACGTGCCCAGGCTGTCATATTTCCGGCGGCCTTTCGAATGTGTCGTTCAGCTTCCGGGGCAATGAGCCTGTGCGCCGAGCGATGCACTCGGTCTTTCTCTATCATGCCATTCCGGCGGGCCTGGACATGGCGATCGTCAATGCCGGCCAGCTGGACATCTACGACGATATCGAACCGGAGCTGCGTGAGCGGGTGGAGGACGTCATCCTCAATCGCCGCGACGATGCGACCGAACGCCTGGTCGATATTGCCGAAGGCCTGAAAGGCCAGAAGGGCAAGGCGAAAGTAAAAGACCTCTCCTGGCGGGAGGCGCCCGTCAACAAGCGGCTGGAGCACGCGCTCGTTCACGGCATCACCGAGTTTATCGATCAGGATACAGAAGAAGCGCGTCTTCAGGTCGAACGCCCGCTGCATGTGATCGAAGGGCCATTGATGGATGGCATGAACGTCGTCGGAGACCTGTTTGGGTCCGGCAAGATGTTCCTGCCGCAGGTGGTGAAGTCGGCGCGGGTGATGAAGCAGGCCGTCGCTTGGCTTGAGCCCTATATGGAAGAGGAAAAGCAACGCCTCGGCACGGTGGATGTGTCCAATGGCAAGGTGTTGATGGCGACGGTGAAGGGCGATGTGCACGACATCGGCAAGAACATCGTTGGCGTCGTGCTGGCCTGTAATGGCTATGAGATCCTGGACCTTGGCGTCATGGTGCCGGCCGAAACCATTCTCGACACCGCCGAAAAGGAGAAGGTGGATGTGATCGGCCTGTCCGGCCTGATTACGCCCAGCCTCGACGAAATGGTCTATGTCGCCTCTGAGATGCAGCGCCGCGGTATGGTGCAGCCTTTGCTGATCGGAGGTGCGACCACGAGCCCGGCGCATACCGCAGTGAAGATCGATCCGGTGATCAAGTCCGCACCTGTGTTGCACGTAACTGATGCCAGCCGGGCCGTCGGCGTGGTGAGCGCTCTGCTCAGCGCCGGTGAGAAACACGGCCTGGTGGAGCAAACGCGGGCCCGTTACCTGCGGATGCGCGAAGCACGGCAGGGTGGCCCGCCGAAGCCACGCCTACCGATCGATCTGGCACGAGAGAAGGCAATGCAGCCGGACTGGGCGTCCTATGACTGCCCTGTGCCGACATATAGCGGTGTGCGGACATTCGAGGATATCGATCTGGCGACGCTTGCGCGTTATATCGACTGGACTCCGTACTTCTCGGCCTGGGATCTGGCAGGCAAGTATCCGGCGATCCTTGACGACGACATTGTGGGCGAAGCGGCGACGTCACTGTGGAGCGACACGCAGGCCATGATGCAGCAGCTGGTCGGCGAAGGCTGGCTGAAGCCGAAAGGTGTGGTCGGATTCTGGAAGGCCAATCGTGACGGAGACGATATCCGCCTGGAGACGGGGGATGTCTTCCATACGCTCCGCCAGCAGATGGAGAAGGATAATACGCGTCCGAATTTTGCCATGTCGGATTTTGTTGCGCCGGAAGGCGAGGACTGGATCGGTGGCTTTTGCGTTACAGCAGGATCCGAGGTGGAGGCAATTGCAGAAGCGTTCGTGAAGAAGGGCGACGATTATTCCTCTATCATGGTCAAGGCGCTGGCCGACCGCTTCGCCGAGGCAACAGCGGAGTACATGCATGAGCAGGTCCGCCGGGAGTTGTGGGGCTATGCGCCGGACGAAGCGCTGGCAGGCACCGATCTCATCGCCGAGAAGTATCGCGGTATCCGCCCGGCTCCGGGATATCCGAGCCAGCCGGACCACACGGAGAAAGAGACATTGTTCCGTCTCCTTGATCCGGAAAACCGGATCGGCGTGTCGTTGACGTCAAGCTACGCCATGTCGCCCGCATCGAGCGTTTCGGGGCTTTATTTTGCGCACCCCGAGGCGGTTTACTTTGCGGTTGGACGGATCGAGAAGGATCAGGTGGAAGATTATGCCCGTCGTAAGGGCTGGGATCTGCGGACCGCCGAGCGCTGGCTGGCGCCGATCCTCAATTACGACCCGTTCGCGGCCTGATTTTTCCGTCCCCGGCGAAACATTACATCCCCTGATGCGGGTGATCTGACCCGGTTGCGACTGGCAGGGCGGGGCCGAGTCGCATAGATAGGGGGAGTGTCCACGGGAAGGGACGGAGACGATCATGACAGAGAACAGGCTTATGGGCGAAAATGCGAAGATCGTCGCGACCCTTGGTCCCGGAAGCCGCTCTCCCCGGGAGGTCGTGGCCCTCGCCCATGCCGGTGTGGACGTGTTTCGCCTGAATTTCAGCCATGGCGAACACGCGGCCCATCTGGAAGCGCTGCAGGCGGTGCGCGCGGCAGAAGAAAAGACCGGCCGCCCGCTGGCGACCCTCGCGGACCTGCAGGGCCCGAAAGTCCGCGTCGGAAAGTTTCCGGACGGCGAAATACGTCTCGGTTTCCGCAAAGAGTACAGCCTCGTCGCCGCGGAAGAAACCAGCGATGACGACACGATCCCCGTACCGCACAAGGAAATTGTCGAGATCCTTGAAGAAGGTGACACGATCCTTGTGGACGATGGCAAGCTGATCCTCACTGTGACTCAGGCGGGAGACGCACCGAGGGTTCGGGCTGAAGTACCTGGCAAGCTGTCTGACAAAAAGGGCTTCACGGTGCGCGGCAAACCCTTGCCCGTCCGTGCCCTGACGGACAAGGACAGGGCAGACCTGGAATTCGCATTGGAAATCGGCGTCGACATCGTGGCGCTGTCTTTCGTGCAGAGCGTTTCCGATGTCGAAGAAGTGAAAGCGATCATCGCGGGACGGGCCCCCCTGGTTTCGAAGCTGGAGAAACCAGCCGCAATTACGAATCTCGAGGCTATCGTCGAAGCGTCAGATGCCGTCATGGTGGCGCGCGGCGACCTTGGCGTCGAGTTCGCTCCGGAAGATGTGCCGGTGATCCAGCGCCGCATCGTGCGCGCCGCCCGGGCACGCGGACGCCCGGTTATCGTGGCCACACAGATGCTTGAATCCATGATCGAGAATGCCGCGCCCACCCGGGCCGAGGCGTCAGACGTGGCGACCGCGATTTATCAGGGCGCGGACGCCGTGATGCTTTCGGCTGAGACGGCTGTCGGCCGCCATCCGGCAACGGCTGTTGCAATCATGTCGCGGATCATCCGGGCGACCGAGGCGGCGGAGGATTACCACCAGGCCATCGCGCAGTTCGCCGGAGAATCCTCTGAACATTCCGCCGTTGATGTCGTTGCAACGGCAGCTCAGGCGATGGCCTGCGCCGAAGAGGCGGGTGCACTGGCGCTCCGGACGGGCGCCTTTGACAGGCTGGCCCGGTTCTCGCGGGTGCGGGGCCCGGCGCCCATCCTGTACGGCTCTTTGGATGATCGCCGTTTGCGGCAGGCCTGCCTGCTCTGGGGTGTGCACCCTCAGCGGCTCAATGCAGGGGCGACCTATTGGTATCGTGACCTGATGGACGCGGCGGGCCTGAAAGGCCGCGTTGCGTATGCTCGCTGGTCTGGTGACGAAGCCCGCTTCGCCTGGGAAGTCGGTGTTGGAAAGGGCAAGGACGGAAAGCTGATCACTGGCGTATGATCAGCGTGTCGCCCTTGAATTCGTAGGAATACAGTTCGCCCAGAAAGCTCATCCCGAGAAGGGATTGTTCCAGGCCTTCTTTCAGCACCATGGCGCTGACATCTTCCATTTCCACCCGGCCAATTCTTACGTGGTCCAGGATGATATAGGCACCTTTGGTCACTCCGCCCGCCGTGCGGACTTCATTATCAAATTCGAGGTCGGTGGGGCTGAGCCCGATGCGCTGGGCGTCGTGCAATGTCAGTGCGACAATGCTGGCGCCTGTGTCGACCATGAACCGGACGTCGGTTCCCTGAACGTCGGCGCGTGTCCAGTAATGGCCATCTGCTTCGCGGCTGATAATGGCGGCCTTGTCAAAATTCGCGCGGGGAGGAGGAGGGATGTCAGGCGCGCCGGTCTTGGTCAGTGACGCGGCAGCCGGTGTGACACCATCTGTGGCTTCTGTTTTGGGGACGACGAAAAAGACGACCGCCGCGGCAATCATCATTGCCGCTACAAGCATGGGGAGAACGTGTCTGGCATACATGGCGTCAGCGCTTTCCCAGAGCCTCCAGCCGGGTGATACGTGCCGGCAGTTCAGCAATCACGCTGTCCCGGCCAGCCTCCCCCATGGCGACCCATTGACCAATTTCCTTCAAAGAGCGGCCACAACCTAGGCACCAGCCTGTTGAAGCGTCAACTGCACATACCTGGATGCAAGGAGTCTTTATGGGTTCACGAGACATCAATATACCCTGTATCCAGTGAGGGTTGCGGGGCGGAGTGTATCAGCGGCAGGGTAACAAATCCTTGTCGTGCAGCCACCCTGTAACCTGTTAATATGGCGTCTGAAACGCGCAAGTGGAATGCAGGAGTATATCATCGTGCCCGAACCCGTTCGCGAAGGCTCGCCTCTGGCGGATGTACGTGCGCTCATTCTGAGTGCGCCATCTGCGTCAACTGAACCTGGTAAACAGGTTCAGGAAGCCCTGCTCGAAATGGGGCGGGAAGGGGATTTTGGGCGCCTTGGTGAGGCGGCCGAATGGCTGGCCAATTGGCAGAACCGGTATCCCCCACGCATCGAAAAGCCGACGCTGGCCATTTTTGCCGGGTCTCACGGCCTCGTTGAGGAAGGCGTATCCATGTCTTCCAATCAGGACACGCTGGCACATGTGAGTGCGTTGCGGGAAGGCCGCGCGCCCCTGTCCGCGATTGCAACGCAGGCTGGCGCAGCCATCCGTATCTTTGAACTGGCGCTCGACAAGCCGACTCCGAGCATCGCCGAGACGGCGGCCATGTCCGAAAAGGAATGTGCGGCAACCATCGCTTATGGGTTCGAGGCGACAGAGGACCAGCCGGATTTGCTGGCACTTGCCGTGGCCGGCGCAGGGGTCGGAACGGCTGCCGCGGCTGTGGCTTGCGCCCTTTATGGCGGATCGCCGGACTATTGGGTGCGCCCCAGCAGCCAGACGCCTGCCATCCTTTCCCGCAAGCGCATCGATCTTGTCAGTCGGGCGCTGACCCTCCACCGCGGACATCTGTCTGATCCGCTGGAGGCTTTGCGGTGCCTCGGTGGCCGGGAGCTGGCCGCCTGTGTCGGCGCGATCGTCGCGGCCCGGCATCAGGGAATTCCGGTCGTCCTGGACGGGTTTGCAACGACGATCGCTGCCGGCGTTGTCCATGCTATCGATCCGACAGCGATCAGCCATTGCCTGGCGTCACACATCACGCGCCGGCCGGCACATGAGGCCGCATTGGAGCGTTTGGGCCTGAAACCGCTGATGCAGATGGAATTTCAGACAGGCGGTGGATTGGGGTCTGTCTCGGCAATTGGCCTGCTGAAAACGGCCTGTGCGCCCTTTATCGCGGAACCGGCGTCGACCTGACGCGAGGGCATCTGCGACTTATCGGCGAGTTAGTTTACGTTGACGTTCGCGTCACCTTGCCAGCCGATACAAATGACTGACATACAGAGCGAGTGGCGGTCAGCAGGATCAGACCGTTTCGGAGGAGCACGTAATGAATCTGGAGTTTTCACCTGAAGAGATCGAATTCCGTAAGGAAGTTCGTACTTTCATCGAAGAGAATTATCCCAAGGAGCTGGTTGGTGCCGGCACCCGCGAAGACCTGAGCCGCGAGCAATTCCTCGCCTGGCACAAGGTTCTCGGCAAAAAAGGCTGGTCTGTACCGGCATGGCCGGAGAAGTATGGCGGCACGGGCTGGACTTCGACCCAGAAATATATCTGGGGCGAAGAGAATGCGCGCATGGACGCGGTCATGCCGCTGCCGTTCGGCGTCTCAATGGTTGGCCCGGTGATCTACACCTTTGGCAATGAAGAGCAGAAGGCCCAGCACCTGCCGGGCATCCGCTCCGGCGACGTGTGGTGGTGCCAAGGGTATTCTGAGCCGGGCGCCGGTTCCGACCTTGCGAGCGTCAAGACCACCGCGGTCCGCGATGGCGATCACTATGTCATTAACGGGCAGAAGACCTGGACCACGCTGGCACAGCATGCCGATTGGGGCTTCTTCCTCTGCCGTACGGATCCGAGCGCAAAAGCCCAGGAAGGCATTTCGTTCATTCTCGTCGACATGAAGACCCCCGGTATCGAAGTCCGTCCGATCAAACTGATCGACGGCACGCATGAAGTGAACGAGACCTGGCTGACGGATGTCCGCGTTCCGGTCGAGAACCTGGTTGGTGAAGAGAACAAGGGTTGGACCTACGCCAAATTCCTGCTCGCGCACGAACGTTCCGGCATCGCAGGTGTGGCACGCTCCAAGCGTGGTATTGAGCGTCTGCGCGACATTGCCACCCAGGAAACTGTGGATGGCACGCCGCTGATCGAAACGCCGGAATTCGCGCGCAAGATCAGCCAGCTTGAGATCGATCTGACGGCGCTTGAGTTCACGGAACTCCGGACGCTGGCTTCGGAAGCCGCCGGCAAGGGCCCGGGGCCGGAAAGCTCGATCCTGAAGGTGAAGGGCACCGAGGTGCAGCAGCGCCTGACGGAACTCACACTGGAAGCCGTCAATCACTACGGTGCGCCGTATGCCTATGGCATGGAAGCCACCGGGAATGGTGCCGGCATCGGTCCGGATTATGCGGATTATGCTGCCGAGACGTATTTCAACATGCGGAAGACGTCGATCTACGGCGGCTCCAATGAAATTCAGCGCAACATCATCACGAAAATGATCCTGGGCCTTTAAGCCCGAGGCCAGAGAGGAAACGACTCAAATGGATTTTAATTTCACTGAAGAACAGGGAATGCTTCGCGACAGCCTCGCGAAGATGATCCGCGACCAGTACGACTTCGAGACCCGCCGCAAGGTGGTCGCTTCGGCGGAAGGCTGGCGTAAGGACATGTGGATGCAGTTTGCTGAACTGGGCCTGATGATGGCGCCGTTCAGCGAGGAAGACGGCGGCCTTGGCGGCGGTCCGATCGATGCCATGGTTGTCATGGAAGAGTTCGGCAAAGGCCTCGTGGTCGAGCCGTATGTGCCGAGTGTTGTGTGTGGCGGCGGCTTCGTGAAGCGCGGCACGGATGCTCAAAAGGAAGAGTATCTGTCCGGCATCATGTCGGGCGAGACGATCTTCGCTTTCGCTTATGCCGAACCGCGCGGCCGGTACAATCTGGCTGACCTTGAGACCACCGCGAGGAAAGATGGCGAAGGCTTTGTCATCAATGGCCACAAGGCCGTGGTGCTCGGTGCGCCATGGGCGACCCACCTGATCGTTACCGCCCGCACGTCCGGCGGCCGCCGCGATGCCAAAGGCGTCACGGTGTTCGTGGTCGACAAGTCGGCGGCGGGTGTGTCCACGCGTGACTATCCGACGGTCGATGGCCGCCGGGCTTCGGAAGTCTATTTCGAAAACGTCGCTGTCGGCGCAGAAGCGGTGATCGGCGAAGTCGACAACGGCCTGCCGTTGATCGAACTCGTGTCGGATGAAGCAATTGCTGCGCTCTGCGCAGAGGCCTGCGGTGCGATGAAAGTCGCGCACGAGATGACGGTTGAATACTCACGCCAGCGCAAGCAGTTCGGCACGCCGATCGGCAAGTTCCAGGTGCTGCAGCACCGCATGGTCGACATGTTCATGGAGTACGAACAGTCGGTTTCCATGACCTATATGGCCACGCTGAAGCTCGGCGAAGACGAAGTGACCCGCAAAAAGGCCGCTTCGGCTGCCAAGGTGCGCATCGGCCAGGGCGGCCGCTTTGTTGGCCAGCAGTCGATCCAGATCCATGGCGGTATGGGCATGACGGACGAACTGGCCGTCGGCCACTACTTCAAGCGCCTGACCATGATCGACTCCGAATTCGGCAATGTGGATCATCACCTGAAGCGCTATACGGACCTGTCCGCCAGCGAGCTTCCGGCAGCGGCTGAATAAGCCAGCTGACAGAATGGCAATTGTGGCGGGGGATCGTTTCGGCGGTCCCCCGTTTCTTTTGGAGTCAGGGGTTCAGCGCCGCTTCTGCGTTGAGGAAATCGGCGACTTCCTGATTGGACAGGATTTCGCGGGTTCGGGCCGGGGCGCCGTCAGACAGTTTCTGGCGTTCTTCCGCATCATTCAGCAGACGAACGACAGTGTTGGCGAAGGCGTCGGGCGTTTCGGCAATATCCACCATCCCGTCGAGCCGGCCGCCGAACCCCTCCATGGCGAGCGGATAGGCAACAACCGGCATGCCGAGCATCAGGTATTCCGCTACCTTGATACTCACACCCGTTGCGAGGCGCGTTGGCGCGATGCCGATGGCGTGGGAACCCCCAATATCTTCCAGTTTTTCGACGCGGCCGAGCAGGGTCATGTTAGGCGATTTCTTCAGGGAGGGGGCGATGGCATCCCCGACACTCCCGGCGACTTTCAGTTCTGCATCTGGCTGCCGTTTGAGGATGATCGGCCAGATGTCTTCCAGGAAGTGATTCAGAGCATCGACATTACCGGCATGGGTCGTGCCGAGGAAGACGACTTGTGGTTTGCCCTCTGACGGTATCGTGCCAAACTCGGGCGGGACAGGGCGCAGCCAGACGGCGTGCTCGGCGGGAAACTTCGGAGGAAAGAACGCCATTTCGTTGGCGGAGGCATGAACGAAGAAGTCCGCTGACTTCACCCAGCCGCACTCTTCTGCCTCATTGGTTTCATAGAAATCGAATTCGAGACCCTTTTCGCGATAGCGCTGGGCTCGCATCCAGAGGACATCATGCACAAACACGCCCTTGCGTGTCGGTTGCCTGAGTTGGTCCAGCACCGGGCCGACAGAACTGTATTCGGCGATGGTCAGGTCTGCCGGTTCACGATCGGCTGCCCGGCCCATGCGAGCGACCTCTGCCGAAGACATGGGACGGCCGAAATAGTTGCGCCATTGCACTTTCATGCCCGCACGCCGCATCAATTCGTGGACCAGCCGCACACCGAAACGTACCCAGATGCGGGGGGAGATGGACCAGTAGCGCCCACCGGCTTCTACCGCGCCTTCCCACACGACCTCATCAATGAGGGCGCGCAGGCGCGGATGAATTGAAGCGAAAGGGCGGTTTCCGAATGCGTGCCATGGGGCAAAAACGATCCGCACGCGGAAGCCAGCGGCTTTTGCCGTGCGCAGGAACGTTTCCAGGAAAGCGCCATTGCCGGTGGTAATGGCGTCCAGTTGGCGCTGAACCAGCAAGGTCATGGTCTTGGAAGTATGTGTCATCGGCATCGGTGTTAGGGCTGTTCTCGTCCCTCGCCAATGCAAGTTCACCGCCAGCCGGCGCGTTCCGGCTTCAGTGGTTCACGGGGCCGAGCAGTTTGAGGCCGATTTTGTCCTCTTTTTTCCAGATGACTTCGCATGAAAGCTGTATGTCGCTGGTGCCGTCCACGGGAGAAATGGCCAGTACAGCCTCGCCAAGGGGAATTTCATATCCCGGGTCCGAAAGGCTTGCGCCCGCTGCAGACCAGTCAAGCATGGAGGTCTGGATCCAGGTTCGGTAACCCTTCGGCCGCAAGCGGGTTTCACGGGCTGTTTGGTGCCGCCGAAAGCTGCGGCGGAAGTCGGTTGTTGTCATGATAAGTCCGGCGTCTGGTTACCGCTTCTATGCGCAAGGTCGCCGAATGGTTCGGAAAAATGTCAGGTACTCCCGGACAATCGGCCGGCAACCTCTTTGGCGATGGCCAAAGAGCTGGTCAGCCCCGGGGACTCGATCCCGAACAGAAGCACCAGTCCGGAGTGACCGTGAAATTCCGGACCATCAATCCTGAAATCGGCCGCCGGCTCGCCAGGGGCTGACAGCTTGGGACGGCATCCCGAATAGTCTGCGGCGATCGCGCCATCAGGCAAGCCTGGCCAGTACTGGCGGACGGCATCATAGAATTCCGCCGCCCGGCCGAGGTCGACAGTATAGTCAATCTGGTCGGGGTCATCATGCCCGAGCCATTCGACATCCGGGCCCAGGCGCATGCGTCCGCTAAGGTCCAGCGTCACATGTACGCCAAGGCCGCCTTCTACGGGTGCTGGATAGATCAGCCGCTCGAAAGCCGTCTTTGCCTGACAACTGAAATAGTTGCCCTTTGCCAGCGTGAAGAATGGAATGAGACTGGGCTGATAGCCTGCCATTTGCTTTGCGATCCGCACGGCATGGAGACCGGCGCTGTTGACCAGAGTTCTGGTGATGATGTGCGTTGGTTCGGCCCCGCCCACATTCAGACGGAAGCGTCCGTCGGGAAGGATCTCGGCCGTCTCCACGGGGGCGCCGAGGACAACCGTTCCACCATGATCCTCAAGATCACCCTGCAGGGAGAGCATGTAAGCGTGGCTGTCGAGAATGCCGGTTTCTTCTGACAGGACTGCCGCTGTGCATGTCAGGTTTGGCTCAAGCGCCATGGCGTCCGGACCGGTCAGGAAATGGAGGCCTTCCACGCCGTTCCGTGTGCCCTGATCGAACAGGGTATGCATCCGGGGAATCTGCGTGTCTGAGGTTCCGACAATCAGCTTGCCCGTCTTCCGGTGAGGGACGCCACGTTCCTCCATCCATTGGTAGAGTTGCCGGCGGCCTGCAACGCACATCCGATGGCGCAAAGAGCCTGTGGGATAGTAAAGGCCGGCGTGGATCACTTCGCTGTTGCGGGCCGAGGTGCCGGTTCCGATGCCGAGCGCGCTTTCCAGTACGAGCGTCTCTTTTCCGGTCCTCGCAAGCGCGGCGGCGCAGGCAAGCCCGACCGCGCCGGCTCCGATTACGATGGCTTCGGTTTCTATCAACTGTCGTGCACCTTCGTCCCGGAGGCTGGTATACCTGGGGTTCGCTTTGCTATCCTGTCCCGGGTTTCATGCATTTTGAAGGCCAGTCCGGTTCCTGCGCGGCGTTGCCATCTCTCATAAACAAAACGTTTTTCGACGGATCGGCTGAAAATCGATTACTTGCCTGGAAATTGCATGTTGTGCCCAGGAAGAACAGTGTAATCAGGACCGATGTCGGCAAAGCCCGCCTCCATCACGTATGACGAGACCAAGGTCGCGATCATCATTCCGCTTTACAATGATGAAGCGAACATCGCGCGTGCGTTGGAAAGTGCCGTGTCGCAGAAGCCGCCTGAAGGCATCAGCTTTGAGGTGCTGGTCGTCGATGACGGTTCGAAGGATTCGGGCCCGGAAATCGCCGAAGATTACGCCCGCCGGTATGATAATGTGAAATTCCTTCGGATGGCGCAGAATGGCGGTCCGGCTGCAGCTCGGAACCGGGCTTTGCAGGAAACGGATGCCGGCTGGTTCACGCCGTTCGACAGTGACGACATCATGCTGCCGGAACGGATGGCCGCGCTGTTTGAAAAGGCGCGTAGCGGAGACTTTGACCTCGTCGCCGACAATTTGCTGATCAGTTCAACCAGCGCGCCTGAAACGGTGAATCGTCACCTCTGGCCGGAAAAACCGGCGGGTGATGTGCCCCTGACGACCGAATTGTTTGTGAATCGATCCTATGCCGCTGAGACGGAGCGGACGGAACTCGGCTTCCTGAAGCCGCTGATTCGGCGTTGTGCAGTGAAGTGCGGCCCCGAGCCCTATCAGGCAGATCTCCGATTTGGCGAAGATTTCGAACTCTACGCCCGCATCCTGGTGGACGGGGCCAAGGCGGTGCTGACCGATCCGGAAGGCTACCTCTTCGTCGTGCGCGACGGGTCTGCATCTCATCGCCAGGGCGCTGCAGACCACCGCAGGCTGGCATTAATGGGCCGCAAATTCCTGAAGCGGGGAGGGTTGGCTCCTGCCGAACGTGCCGCATTTTCCGGTTTTACAAGATATTGCGAGCGGGAATGGGCGGCCTGGACAGCGATTGAGGCCATTCGGGCGAAGAATCCGGTCGGTTTTTTGAAGGCATTTGCGATTTCAGGTCCGGCAAGCCTGCATGTTGCCGGAAATTTGCTTAAGGCCGCCGGTGGAAAGCTGAATGGAGCAGGGCGTTCAGCCTGAAGAATCCCCTCTGCAGGCGACGTGTGAACAGTCATTGCCGCCTGCCTTGCGCCGTCAGCAGGTTGCCTCCGATACGTCCCGTTTCAAAAGATACAGCGCCCCAAAAATAAAGTTAATCTTGTGGGTTTGAGGCGTGCCGCTTGAAATGATACGCGCTACAGGGGAGGTTGGCGTAAAAACTCGCCATAGCGGCTAGTTCTCGTATATCTGAAGGTTAATAACGTCCTGAAAGCTTGCAGGTCGATGGTATGACACTTGCAAAAGGATTGAGGTAAATGACCACTTGTACGGCTATTCGGCGCGTTTGTGAGGGAACACAGAAAAAATGAACCACGTAAAAAAACTTTGCCTACTCACGGTTGCCGGTGGCAGCCTCATCGCCGGGACAGCCTCGGCGCAAGGGCAAGGTGCCGACAATTTTTACAGCCGAAACAAGTACGAAGCTGTGAAGGATCGCCGCCAGCCGGCATATGATCCTGAGCCTATTCGTTTGGGCACGTTCCTGGTGGATGCCACAGGCCTCGTTGGCGCGACCTATAACTCAAACGTTTATGCGCAGGACAACAACGAAAAGTCCGACGTGATTGTGCGAATCGGCGGCGAAGTTGTCGGTCGCACGAACTGGAATGTTCACCAGATTGGTTTCGACGTTTCTGCATACCAGAATGAATATCTCGATCTGTCCGACGAATCTGCGCCGACGCTTCATGCGGGCCTGCGCGGCCGGCTGGACGTCTCCCGCGACGTGTCGCTCGGCGCGCGCGTCTACGCCGACAAGGCTGTGGAACAGCGCTACGAGCCTGCAGGTATTGGCGGGCTGGAGAAGCCGATCGAGTATACGACCGCTGGCGCGGAAGTGAGTGCCAATTACGCCAATGACCGCTTCCGCTGGACCAATGCTGTGGGTGTAGCGGATTATAACTACAAGAATGGCCGCATTATCGGGACGGGCGCCGTTGCCGATCAGGATTTCCGTGATCGCAAAAATACCTACGGCCGTTCGCGCCTGTCCTACGCTGTGTCGCCTGACCTGGCGGTCTACACCCAGGGCACAGTGCATGACGAAGCCTACGATTCTCTGCAAAATATCGGCGGGCAGCTACGTTCTCGTGATTCAAAGGGGTACACTGTCGCTGCGGGGGTCGACTTCGAGCTTCAGACGCTGATCCGCGGGGATATCGCAATCGGCTACCTTAATGAGGACAAGAAGGACAATTATTTTGCGGACGTCGACGGTCTGTCGCTCGACGCACGCATTCTATGGTTCCCTTCGCGCCTGACGACGCTCACATTTACGGGTAGCCGCCGGGTCGCAGATACAGGTGTCTTCACATCGCCAAGTGCATTGGCGACCAACTATCGCGCTGAGATTGACCATGAACTTCGCCGGAACCTGATCCTGTCTGCTCATGTTGGGTTCACCGACTATGATTATCAGGAGATCGACCGGACCGATAATATGTCCAACATTGGTGTGGCGGCGAAATACAAGGTGAACAAACGCCTGCACATTGATGCCTTCGCGCGTCATCTGTCATGGGATTCCAGCGGGGCGAATGTGGCGTTCGTGCCGTCTTACGGGATTGATCTGATCGGCGTGGACCTTCGTTTCCATCCTTAAGCAAGAACGGACCTGTCCGTATCTCCCGCTCACTCTAACTTTCGGTGTGGTGTTTTGACCAAGAGTTTCAGCTTCGAACTACCTTCCCAGGTGACGGGCCACGATGCGCCGTCCGGTGAGGAAACATCCTTTGACCTGAAATCTCTGATCGGCATGGTCTATCGCCGGTTCTGGCTGATTGTGACCGGTTTTCTGGTCGTCTTTCTGGCCGTGGCCTACATCACCTTTACGGCAACACCGGTCTATAAAGCATCGACCACGATCCAGCTGGGCACCAGCCAGGAAAACGTCATCGACCTTGGCAGCGTGCTCGGCGGGATCGTCGCCAACACCGCTGCCATCGATACTGAGGTGATGGTTATCAGCTCCAAATCCCTTCTGACGAAGGTGGCGGAGCGCCAGAAGCTGATCGAAGACCCGGAATTCAACTGGACCCTGGTGGAACACAAGCCGGGTCTGATCGAAGGCCTGATCAACCCGATCAAGAAAAGTCTCGGCATGCGGACGGAGCGGGTCGACCCTTATGCTGGCCTCAGCGCAGAAGAGCGTGAAGCGGCCATCATGGAGTCGGTCGTCCAGGCACTCAGCAACCGTGTCAGCGTTTCCCGCGTCGGGACAACTTACCTGCTGACGGTGACGGTGATGTCTACGTCACCAGAAACTGCGGCACGCCTGGCAAACGCCGTTGCGGACCAATACCGCGTGCAACAGCTGGATACCAAGCTGGATGCCACCCGCCGCGCAACGGAATGGCTGGGTGAGCGCGTTTCGGGCCTGCGGGACGAAGTGGCGGAGAAGGAGAACCGGGTTGAGGTCTATCGTGCGCAAAACGGTCTCGACACCGCGATGGGCACGACGCTGGCTGAGCAGAAAATTGCAGACCTGACCAAACAGAAGACCCAACTTGATTTCGATCTGAGCCAGGCCCGTGCCCGCTATGAGAACATGCGCCGCCAGATTGATTCCGGCACAGGGATCGATGGCATCAGCGAAGTGCTTGATTCTCCACTGATCTCTCGTCTCAAGGAACAGCTGTCCGTGCTCCGCGGCCGGGTGGCGGAACTCGAAACGAAGCTCGGTCCTCAGCACCCGGAACTGATTGGGGCGCGGAACGAAGTCCGCGACGTCGAGCGCCAGATGACGGCAGAGGTGAACCGGATCGCCGATAATCTCGAAAGTGAGGTTAAGGCGAAGCGGGATCAGGTCAACGCGATCCAGGCCCGCATCAACCAGGCCAATGGCCAGCTGCGCGACAACTCCATCGCAAGCGTTCGTCTTCGCGAACTCGAACGTGACGCTGAAACCAGCCGGGTGCTCTATGAAGAGTTCATTGCGCGGTCGAAGGAAACAAGCGTTCAGGACGATCTTGTCCAGGCAGACGCGGTGATTCTTTCCGACGCCTCGGTGCCAAGCCAGCCAGCTGCACCGAAGAAGCAGCTGAACCTGCTGATCGGCGCCGTCCTTGGCGCGGCGATCGGTGCTGCGATGGCAATCATCGCAGAGATGTTCGATGCCAAGATCAGTTCGACCGAAGACATTGAGCGCAAGCTTGGTGTGTCGTCGATCGGGTCCGTCCCGTTGATCCGCGCGTCGAGCCTGTTCGGTCTCGGTCAGACGAACCCTGCCGATTACCTGGTGGAGAACCCCTTATCAGCTTATGCTGAGAGTGTGCGCTATCTGCGGGCGGCGATTGCCTTCTCGGATCTCGACAGCGAGACCAAGACCGTGGCGATTACGTCGTCTCTGCCGGATGAAGGCAAAACCAGCCTGACGCTCAGCCTCGGCCGCATGTCTGCGATGTCCGGTTCGCGCACGATTGTCATCGATGGTGACTTCCGTCGCCGCCAGCTGACTGAAGCAGCGGGCATGTCGCCGGAAATCGGCTTTATCGAACACCTGTTCGGGGCCGGCCAGCTTTCAGACGCGATCCAGAAGGACAGCAAGACGATGCTGGACATTCTGCCGCTGTCCCAGTCTGGCCATACGCCGCACGACGTGTTTGGCACGCGTGCATTTGACGACCTGCTGTCGCGCCTGCGTTCGATGTATGACCTCATCCTGATCGACACCGGTCCGCTTCTGCTGATGGCAGAAGCCCGTGTTGTGGCTGGCAAGGTCGACAAAACGATCCTGATGGTGCGCTGGCGCCATTCCACCCGCGCCGCCGTGAAGCAGTCGCTCAGCCTGCTGCGGTCGTTCAATGCCGACGTGCTTGGCGCGACGCTGAACATGGTGGATCTGAACCGCCGTCGTCACCACCGCGACCCGGGTGCCAGCTACAAGGCTTACCGCAAATACTACCAGATGGAGAGCAAGAAGTCGGTCTTCGGTTTCGACCTCCATGGGGGCAAGCGGAAGAAAGGCGGTAAGGGGCCCGTGGCCATGCAGACACCGCCGGAACACGCCAAGAAGGGCAAGATTGAAGAAGAAGTCCCTGTGGGCTTTGAATAGTCGGCACGAGACGGGACGGATCCATGTCAGGAGATGCGCGGATCGCGAAACCATCCATGGAACGCGAGACCGTGAAAGGCTTGCAGCCCCTTCGTATTGCCTATTTCGGACATGACGCAGGTGACGCTGCCATCCGACGCCGTGTGCGGGCTTTCGAAGACGATGGAGCGGCTGTCACGGGCTACATGATGCGCCGCGGCGATGCTCAGACAACAGAGTGGCAGAATATCGACCTTGGCCGCACGGCAGACGGGGCTTTCCTCCAGCGGATCCGGCAGGTTTTTTCAGGTGCGGCAATCGCGGCCACGCAGAATGAAGAGCTGGCTTCCGCAGACGTGATCGTCGCCCGCAATCTTGACATGCTGGCTTGCGCGTTCCTGGCCAAGCGCAAGGCGAAGCTTGATACGCCAGTGATTTACGAGTCTCTGGATGTCCATCGCCTGTTGTGCCGGCAAGACCCGATCGGCAAAGCGCTGCGTTGGCTGGAAGGTCGCCTGCTGAGCCGGACGAAGGGCCTGATCGTCAGTTCACCGGCCTTCCTGGAAAATCACTTCAAGCGATACTATCCGGGTCAGTACCGGGCCTTCCTTGTGGAAAACCGCCTGGCAGCAGGGGCGGAGTATGGGCCGCGGCCGGTACCGGAAATGCCGGAGGCAGATCGGCCATTGCGCCTTGGATGGGGCGGTGTCCTGAGGTGCCATCGGTCGTTCGGGCTGCTGTGCGAACTGGCCGACCGGTTTCCCGATACGCTGGAAATCCATCTTCATGGTGTGCCGGCGCGTACGGAAATCCCTGTGTTCGAGCCTGAAGTCTCAAAGCACCCGAATATGGTCTATCATGGTCGCTATAAGTCACCTGAAGATCTGTCGAAGCTCTATGGTCATCTCGACATGGTCTGGGCAGGTGACTTCATGGAGGCTGGATTCAATTCGGTCTGGCTGTTGCCAAACCGGATTTATGAAGGCGGTTATTACTGCGTGCCCGCCATCGCGCCCGCTGAGACCCAGACAGCCGCATGGATCAGTAGCCGCCAGGGTGGCTTCACCATTCAGGAACCGTTGAACGAGACATTGCCAGCATTGATCGCGGGCCTGATGGAAGACCGCGCGCCAATTCTTGCCCATGCCCGCGCACTGGCTGAATGTCCGGAACAGGATTTCGTTCAGCCGGCCGGGGTGCTGTCAGGAATCATCGAGTCGGTGCTCGAAGGGAGTGACGCATCATGAATGTCATGTCCCGCAAGATGAAGGTGACGGAAGACACGACGCTTGTCTGGGCGAAGGTCTTCTCGGAAGACAAGAGCGCACCGATCTGGTTCCAGATCATCGTCACCGCCTGGTTCTTTGCGACCTATATCGATTTTCCTGCAGTCACGGCAGTCCGTTATCTGCTTGTATTGGCTCTGCTCGGGGTACTCGCTCTGAAAAGCGCTATTGTGCTGCCGAATGTGGTGCGCGGCTGGCCGCTGTTTGTGATGCCGGTCTTCGCTTTGTCTTCCATTCTCTGGTCGCCACATCCGTCCGAGGCATTGAAGCAGGGGGTGTATTTCATTCTCACACCACTCTTCATCATCACGATCATATCCGTTCTGGATGCCCGGCGGGCCATGCGATGCCTGATGTTCGCGGGCTGGATCTCGTCTCTCATGGTGCTCGCGAAGTTCTCGTCAATCGATTCCGGTGGGCCGTATCCGTCCAAGAATTATGTCGCGCTTCAAATGAACTTCATGATGTTGCTCTCAGTGGCAGCAGCCCTGAACAAGAAGGAGCTGGCCTGGGTCCGCCTGGCGGCTCTGCCTTTTATCCCGATGGGCATTCTCTTTGTGATCATGGCGCATTCTGCCACCAATCTGGTTCTGGGCGGCGCTGGTATCATCGGGCTCGTCGCGCTTCGTATTCTCTGGGTGGACACCGGCCGCGTGAAGAATGCGCGCAGTCTCCTGTTTCTGGGGGGCACCGTTCTGATTTTCTCAATTCTGACGGTTGCGCTGGCCATGCCGGGGGAAGACTTTGTTGGCGATGTGCTGCAGGCGCTGGGCAAGGACGGGACGCTCAGCGGCCGCACGGCCATCTGGGCTGCGGGCCGTGTCGTGCAGGAACAGCATCCGATTTTAGGCACCGGGCTTTCCGGCTTCTGGCAGCCCGACAACGGCGCTGCGCAGTCCATCAACTATTATGACTACAAGCCGTACGGCACGGTTCTGACATTCCACAATGCCTACATGGAGGTACGGGTGCATCTCGGCTATATCGGGTGGGCGCTCTTTGTAGGCACGTGGATCTGGCAGGGGCAGAGGGCGATCCGGAACTGGATGGTTTCCCATGATCTCGAAGCGTCAGCGCTCCTGATGCTCATCCTGCTTGTCTTCGTCACGACCTTTACGGAGTCGACATCCTGGGGTGTTTTCAACACGCCGGTAAATGTCATGCTGCTGGCTTCGACCGCGGCTTTCAGTTCCAGCCGCCGGAAATTCGAAGGCTATGTCCCGGTGAAGGTCAGTGAAACTCAGGTGCGCTCGGGGCGGTGACTCCAGGCAGGGGAGAGGCGTCGGTGGCGCCACTTCCGAATTCCCTTCTTAGCACAAATACCAACACATTTTCGCGATGTTTTGGCTCGCCTGCTGAATGCGGTTGCGAGCAGGCGTCGATGACTGGCCCAAGGTGCGGGTGGCATCTTTGACGTAAATACAATGCATTGGCGCGTCCAGCCGGGGCGAAAGACCAACGAAACGGCGCCGACCGTCACGGAAGATGACATTTCTGTCGGTCACACCACCAACCCGCCCGAAACACATTGCCGACACGGTGCGGAACCAAAGTTCCGCCAATGCATATAGACTTCATCGGGCATTTAACACGCCCTTAAGAGTTAGATGAGTTGATGTGGCCTGATGAGCAACGCCACTTCATCCGTGTCAGGGAGCAGACCTGTGGTCGATATTGCCAATGCCACCATTGCGCAGCGCGGCTGGGATTCCGGGATCCATGCCGAGCAGGAGTCCTATGACAAATGGCCCGTTTGGGCGCGCCTCCTGATCATCGTCGGGCTCAGCGCTTTGCTGTGGGCCGGGATTATCAGCGCTGTCATCGCGCTCTTCGGCTGAAGCACAAAGCCTTTTTGATTCAAAAAAGCCCCGGTGACATCACCGGGGCTTTTTGTTTTCGGAATCAGTGCCGGGGGGCGCAGTGGTATCAGCGCGCGCCTCGCGAGAAGAGGACTGCCGGTACAGTGCGCAGCATGATAACGAAATCACCTGTGAAGCTGCGCGTGCGGGCGTATTTCACGTCCAGCTGCACCCGCTCTTCATAAGTGGTGTCGCTGCGGCCTTCGACCTGCCACAGGCCGGTCAGACCCGGACGGACGGCGCAGTAGTCGCGATAAAACTCACCATACTTGGCGATCTCGTTCTCGACGATCGGGCGTGGGCCGACCAGGGACATGTCACCGCACAGGATATTCCACAATTGCGGCAGTTCATCGATGGATGTCTTGCGGATGAAGTGTCCCAGCGGGGTGATGCGCGGGTCGTTCACAAATTTCTGCGTTTCTTCCCATTCCGCGCGGGCTGCGTCGTCCGTGGCCAGGATCTCCTGCAGACGCTCATCGGCGTTTGCAACCATAGAGCGGAGTTTGTAGCATTTGAAGGTGCGTCCGTTCCGTCCGTGGCGTTTCTGGGCGTAGACCGCCCGGCCACCATCCTGAAACCGGATGAGGATAGCCACGACCAGAAGAAGTGGTGCAACAAGGACCAGCGCGAGACTCGCGATGACGATGTCCATGATCCGTTTGGCGCTTGTGTCGGCCTCATTCTCCCTGCGATCAAGCCGCGTGGAAGAGTATGCGGCCGTTTCCGCATGCCGTGATTGATTTGATAGTCTCAGACCCATAACTGTCCCCGGAACTCTACTGCGTGGCACAAGAAACCTTCCCGGAATTCCTCACGCCCAAGCCAACAACCGTTAACTTTTAGAGCAAGGAAACCTTTATTTCATTTGGGAGGGTTTGCAATCTGTATACCGGGATTTGACTGAATATTTGGGCCGTTTTCTCGAAATTCGCCTTTTAGGCGAAGTATTTTCCAAGTAATCGGGGGCTAATGGGTGATTATTAACCACAATGCATCGTTCTGAGGTGTTTTGGCGGTTTCGCCTGTGCCAGTACAGGTCATCCACGTGCCATTTCAGCACGAAAAAAAGCGGCGGAGCCAATGACCCCGCCGCTTTGATTCGGTTGTGGTTGTCAGGCAGATCAGAAGCGACGTTCCTTAATGCGGATCGTGTCGCCTGGCTGGACCATGGTCGAAGTTGTTAACTCAATTGCCTGCTCTTCGTTTGAGTCCACGCTTTTGATGTACACGACATTTTTCTTCGCGCGGTAAGTCCATCCGCCGGCCGCAGCGACAGCATTCACAACAGTGAGGCCGGAATTGTAGGGATACTCCCCGGGCCGGTTCACTTCGCCGAGAATATAGTAGGGGCGGTAATTGATAACCTCCGCACTGACGCGTGGGTTCAGGACATAGTCGCCTTCCAGCATTTCCACGATACGGTCTTCAAGTTGCGGTGTGGTGAGGCCGAGGGCTTCGACCTGGCCAACCAACGGCATGGAAATGGAGCCTGTCCCATCCACCTCAAATTGACCGGACAGGTCGGGCTGGCCGAATACCGTAATACGGAGCTGATCCCCGTTGCCCAAAGTATAGGCACCGACAGTTTGCTGCTGCGCCACGCGCTCAGAAGAAGCTGCGTTTGGCACGGAAGGCACCGTTGATTCACAGGCAGCAGCAAACAGAAGCACGCTGCCTAAAATGGCGGTGACGAGAGGGCGCAGAAAATTCATCGTCTCTTTTCTCCCAGATTTGGTGATCCTGCTACTAGCAAGACCTATTCCAGAGTTTCAGGTTGAGAGGAAGGAAACTTCATCCCGGAACAGTCGAACAGCTGAAAGTTTTCCGCTGATGAACGCACCGGTATCAAGGCCGATCCGTCGATCATCGCGAAACACATCATCTGTCGGGGTGTGACCGTGTACCACGACCTGGGGGAATTGCTCCTCGGCGT
The DNA here is from genome assembly GCF_963677035.1 of uncultured Hyphomonas sp. Classification (NCBI taxonomy): domain Bacteria; kingdom Pseudomonadati; phylum Pseudomonadota; class Alphaproteobacteria; order Hyphomonadales; family Hyphomonadaceae; genus Hyphomonas; species uncultured Hyphomonas sp. The sequence goes on along the minus strand of NZ_OY781472.1, from coordinate 3,394,735 downwards.
CCAGGAATTCCTCACGAATCCACAACATGTCCCGCACTGTCTGTCCCTCAAGCGATTCGCCCGGACGCAGGCCAGCATGAACGAAAAGGTAGTCGCCGGTGACATAATAGTGCTGGAGGTTCTGATAGAATTTCAGGTGATGTTCGGGCATGCGGTTCCGGAATTCTGTCCAGACCTTGTCCCAGGCACGCTTGTAGGCGTCCATGGCTTCATGAGACTGCATCGCTGCGCGCGCGTTTTGCGGTGGCTGAAGACCATAGGAATAGAGCGTTTCAGCGCCGCCATAGCGCACCCATTGTTTGCCGAAATTGACGTCATTCAGAAAACGCAGCAGCGCTTCCTCGTGGTTGCCCATCAGGAAGACCCGCTCGAACGCTTTCATGCGATCGCTCAGCATGAACTCGATCACGTTTTTGGATTGCAGGCCGCGATCAATATAATCCCCAAGAAAAACAAGGACTCGCTTGGTGCCTTCCGGCAAGGACTTTGAGTCTTCATCAATTTGCTCGACCAGCTTCATGAGCAGGTCGCAGCGGCCATGAACATCGCCAATCGCATAGACGCATTGGCCGTCTGGCACGCGGGACTGACGTGTGACGACTGCTGGCGGTTCTTCCTGCACCTGTTCGTCGGCTTCGGGCGCAGAACGGCCAAGGCCCCGGCGGATTCGCGCACGCAAAGACGTCGCTGATCGGGTCAGGTTGCTGATCCGCTGCAGGAAGCTTTGCCGGGTCTGGTCGGTCATTTTACTCATCTGGGTGAAAGTATTAACGATTACTTATAGCGCTTTCTGGTCTGAAACCAATCGGTGCGGGAAAATCAGGGCTTTGATCCACTTATCGCTTCCTTGAGGAAGCCGGCCGCCCAGCTCATATGCATGGTGCCGGAAATCAGGCCCGCAAGAAGACCGCAAGAAGACCGTTTCCAGACGGCAACTGCAACCGAAGCTGCCGCGAGCACGCCAACATAACCCGCCGGCAGGATAAGGGCCGGCAGAAAAACGGACGATCCGATCAGTCCGCCGGTGCTGGCGAGAAGGGCAAATATGGGCAGCGCCTGGCGGATTTTCAGCCGCTGGTTGTGCTTTCGCACATTACGCGCGCGGCCTTTGCCATAATTGAAATACTGTTTTGCCAGTCGTTTCACCGATCCACGCGGGATGTAGCGGATGCGGATATCGGCATCGAGATAGATTTTTCCACCCGCCTGCGTGACGCGTTCATCATATTCGGCGTCTTCATTGTGAGAGAAGGTCTCATCATACCCGCCAACCTGACGGTACATCTCAATGTTGAAGCCGGCATGGTGCCCATGGTCAACATAGCCAGACGTTTTCCCGCCGCGATGCACCGAACCGCCCGAGCCAAGCGGTGTATCGACGACCCAGGCGTTTGCGCGTTCAAAACATGTATCACCGATGGCATCCATCGGGATGACGACGGAGGCGGCGCCGGTCGACTGAAGTGCCCGGGCGACGGAAAGGATGAAGCCCGCAGGGTAAATGGAGTGCGCGTCGCAGCGTACGACATAACGCGTCCCGGAGGTGCTGGCATTTGAGACAGCCAGGTTCAGGGCGGCGGCCTGTAGTTGCTTCGGATTGTGAATGAGCTGCAAATTCGGGAATTCGGATTTCAGACGTTTGACGATCTCAACCGTGTTGTCCGAGCTTCCGCCATCGGCAACAACCAGCGGCACGTCGCCGAGCCGGGCATCTCCGGCCATCAATGAACGGATACATGTCTCAATATGGCGCTCTTCGTTAAGCGTCGGAATGACAGCCAGAATCGCGCCTGGCGCCAGTTCCGGCGCTTCGTTTCTGTTGATTTTAGCCATTGCATGCGCACCCATGGCGACCTCTGGTGTCTGTTTTCTCCTGAGAGGAGAGCAAGTTCCATTCCACACAGACTCACGGCCTGCACTCCCTGCATCCCCAACGTCAATCTTGCCGCGCTGGCCGAACCTCATATGGTGGGGCAAAACAGGAGGAGTTGCGAAAAATGATTGGCGTTGTGGCAAAACTGACGATCCAGGCGGGCAAAGAGTCCGAATTCGAGCAAGTCGGCAAGGACCTGATGGCGAAGGTCAAGGCAAACGAATCTGGCTGCCTGACCTACCAGCTCTACAAGTCGAAAAAAGAGGCGAACGTTTATATCTTCATGGAGCAATACGCTTCGGAAGAGGCGTTCAAGGCGCACGGTCAGACTGATTATTTCAAAGCGGCAGGACCGGCCCTCGGCGCCTGCCTCGCAGGTGCTCCGGAGATTCAGTACTTCGATATCGTGGAATAGGGGCGCATCATGGATCTCGCCTTCACACCAGAAGACCGCGCCTTCCAGAAAGAGGTACGCGCCTGGATCGCTGAAAACTATACTCCGGATCTGCGCGCAAAAAGCGCTGCGTCCAAGAATGGTTACCTCGACAAGGAGGGCCAGGTCGCCTGGCAGAAGAAGCTTTACGAGCGGGGGTGGGTCGCGCCGAACTGGCCTGTGGAGTATGGCGGTCCCGGCCTGTCTGCGTCTGAACGCTATATCCTGAACATGGAACTTTCTTCTGCCGGCACGCCGCCGGTCAGCCCGATGGGCATTTCCATGGTCGCCCCGGTGCTGATGGCGTTTGGTTCGGACGAGCAGAAGAAGAAATACCTGCCGCCGATCCTTCGGTCTGATGTCTGGTGGTGCCAGGGCTACTCCGAGCCGGGCGCAGGGTCTGATCTTGCGTCCCTCCAGATGAGCGCTGTGCGCGACGGCGACGATTATGTGCTCAATGGATCGAAGATCTGGACGACCCACGCCCAGTGGGCCGACATGATCTTCTGCCTCGTGCGGACTTCCAGAGAAGGCAAGCACCAGGAGGGCATCAGTTTCATCGTCTTCCCGATGACGTTGCCGGGCATCAAGATTTCTCCGCTGCCGACCCTCGACGGTCCGGTTGAAGGCGGGCAGGAGATCAATCAGGTCTTCTTTGAAGACGTTCGAGTGCCGATTGCTGAAGCGCTGGTTGGCGAAGAGAACAAGGGGTGGACCTACGCGAAATATCTGCTCCAGTTCGAGCGCGGCAATGCCTACGCGCCGGGTCTGCGGGCCATGCTCAACAAGGCGCGCAAGATTGCGAGTGTCGAAGAAAGCGGCGGTGATGCCCTGATCCGGGATCAGGACTTCGCCCGCAAAATGGCGCAGCTCGAGATCAAGATCGACAGCCTGGATGCGACGGAACAGCGGATTTTCTCCGCCTTGTCTGCCGGGCAGGCGGTAGGCCCGGAAAGCTCAATGCTGAAATGCGCCGGATCGGAAACGCAGCAGGCGATCACGGAACTCGTGGTCGAGGCCGCCGGGACCTATGGCGCACCATTTGTGCGGGACAATTTCGCGATTGCCCGTGAGGGCGCGAATGCTGATCTGCCGTTTCCGTCTTACTCGGTCAGCGCGGTGCCCAGTTATTTCAACTATCGGAAAACCTCCATCTATGCCGGCTCCAACGAGATCCAGCGTAACATCATGGCCAAGATGGTCCTGGGGCTCTGACGGTTGGCGATGACGGACGTTGTCCAACCAGAGGCCTCCGGGCCCAGCCTGGCAACCCGTCTGGCCTTCGGGTTCGGCGGGGCGGCCGAGGGGATCAAGAACAACGGGTTCGAATACTTCCTGCTGTTCTTCTACAGTCAGATTCTGGGCTTGCCCGCGGCGATGGTTTTCCTCGCCCTGACGATCGCCCTGGTCGTAGACGCAATGTCCGATCCCATCGTCGGGTACTGGTCCGACAATATACGGACGCGTATCGGCCGGCGGCATCCCTTTATGTATGCGGCCCTCCTGCCGGTCGGGCTGACATATTATCTCGCCTGGAACCCGCCTGAAGGCTTGTCGCCAAACGGCCTGTTCCTCTGGCTTCTGGTTCTGACAATCAGTGTGCGGCTTTCTTTCACCATGTATGAGGTGCCGAGCACGGCGCTGGTTCCGGAACTCACGCCGGATTATGACGCCCGCACCGGCCTGATGTCGTACCGCTACTTCTTCGCCTGGATCGGCGGTCTTTCCATCCAGATTTTCCTGCTCTTCTTCCTGTTGAAGCCAAGCGAACAGAACCCGTCTGGCTATTTCCATATTCCCGGTTGGCATCTCTACGGCCAGGTTGCGGCCGGTATCATTCTGCTGGCCGCTGCGGTGTCGACGTTCGGCACGCATGCGCGCATCCCTTATCTCAAAGCACCGCCGGCGCAGCGTAATCTGACGCTCGGAAAGGTTTTTTCGGAAATCTTCGAGACGATTTCGAACCCGTCCTTCCGGGCTTTGTTCCTTGCCACGCTGTTCGGTTTGCTGGCCTCCGGTGTGTCTGCCTCGCTGAACCAGTACATCAATGGCTATTTCTGGGGCTTCACGACAACCCAGACGGCTGGCCTGACGGTGGCGGTCTATATCTCTGCGGTGCTGGCCCTGATCATTGCGCCGATCGCGGGCCGGATGTTCGGGAAGAAGCGTGCCGCCCTCGCGATCGGCGTCCTGGCGTTCACAATCGCACCGGCACCCGTCTTCGCGCGGCTGGTGGGACTGATGCCGCCGAATGGCACGGACGCATTGTACAATATCGTGCTGACCGTCACGATCTTTGACCTTGCGCTCATCATCGCCACACAGATGCTGATGGGCTCGATGGTTGCTGACATTGTCGAGGACAGTGAAGTTCAGACGGGCCGGCGCTCAGAAGGCATCTTCTATGCAGGCATCAGCTTCATCCGGAAGCTGGCGCAGGCCTCCGGCGTGTTCGTGGCAACCATGGTTCTGACCTTTGCTGGCATACAGGAGGGCGCTCAGCCGGACAAAGTCACCGACAGCTCGCTGACGTCGCTTGGCTGGGGGTATGCGGTGACGTTGCTGGCCGCGTGGACGCTCATGCTGCTCTGCGTTGGCTTCTATCGTATCAGCCGTGAAAGCCACGCTGCGAACCTTGTGGCGCTTGCCGAACGTGAGGGTAAAGGACCAACGCACTGAAAACTCTCTCAGAATTGTCATGTTAGAAAGAATTGCGTCCCTATTGGTGCCGCAATAGAGCCATAGACATGATGCACGCTCCTCGCATGACAAAACATGTTTCAAAGTATCTGGCAGTGGCTGGGCTTTGTGTGGTGGCCCTTCTGGTGCTGGCGGTTTCCCCTCTGATGGCGAATGCCCAGCGATTGCCGGAGACGCGATCCGAGATAGAGCTGACATTTGCGCCTCTGGTTAAGGAAGTCTCACCCGCTGTGGTGAACGTCTACACGCAGAAAACCGTCAAAACGGGCATCACCCCGATGGAGATGCTTCTCTACGGCCGCACGGCGCCCCAAAGCCGCGTGCAGAACTCGTTGGGATCTGGCGTGATCGTCCGCGAAGATGGCGTGATCGTCACCAATAATCATGTCGTGAAAGATGCTGACTCTTTCCGGGTCGTGCTGAGCGACCGCCGGGAATACCCTGCGGAACTTGTGCTGAACGATGAGCGGACCGATCTCGCCGTCCTGAAAATCGACACCGGCGGCGACAAACTGCCCGTCCTCGGCTACGCAGACACGCGTGAAGCACAGGTCGGCGATCTGGTCATGGCCATTGGGAACCCGTTCGGCGTCGGCCAGACCGTGACCAGTGGCATCATCTCTGCGACGGCGCGCACAGATGTCGGCATTTCCGACTACTCGTTTTTCATCCAGACGGATGCGGCCGTGAATCCCGGAAATTCGGGCGGGGCGCTCGTGAACATGAAGGGCGAACTGGTCGGCGTGAACACGGCGATCTTTTCTCGCGGTGGCGGATCGAACGGGATCGGCTTTGCCATTCCGTCTGAGATGGTGAAGCGTGTTGTCGATGCCGCGATGAATGAAGGTACGTTCGTACGTCCATGGCTGGGGCTGGCAGCGCAGTCGGTCACCTTCGACATGGCAAGGGCGCAAGGCCTTTCGCGTCCGATCGGCGTCATGGTCACAGAAGTTTACGATGGTGGGCCGGCAGACAAGGCGGGCCTGCGCCGGGGCGATCTTGTCACCGCCATCGATGGCCGGGAGGTTTTCGATGAGAAGGGCCTGAAATTCCTCGCGGCCATTCGCAATCCCGGTGAAAAGGCGCAGCTGAACGTTTTACGCGGCGGCAAAAATCGGGTGATCGGCGTGACAGTCGCGCCGCCGCCGGGGGCGACAGAAGCCGATATCGTACTGCTCGAAGGGCAGGATGTGTTTAACGGCGCGCGCGTTGTCGAGCTTTCGCCGCGCCTGGCCGAGGAGAACGGTCTCGACCCGTTCCAGAAGGGCTCTGGCATTTATGTGTATTCGGTCGCGCGGCGCTCGGTTGCCCGCAACTATTTCCGCCCGGGCGACATTATCCGCTCGGTGAACGGCAAGCAGACCAGGACGGTGAAAGACCTGGAAAGCGTGCTGGGGGATTCCGACCGGAGCTGGGATATCGAACTGGACCGAAACGGGCGGACTATCCGAGGGAAAGTCCGCCTTTAAGGCTGCGGCCTATTTCGGGTGAACGATGACAGGCACGTCTTCGTATCCGAGCACGAAGTTCGACAGGACGCGCTTCGGTTCGCCAACCATTTCGATATGGTCGAAGCGGTTGAGAATCTCTTCCCAGAGTATCCGCAATTGCATCTCGGCCACGCGGTTGCCCATGCAGCGATGAATGCCAAACCCGAATGACAGGTGCCGACGCGCATTCGGACGATCAATCAGGAACTCGTCGGCCCGCTCGATCACAGTGTCGTCGCGGTTTCCCGAGGCGTACCACATGACAACCCGGTCTCCGGCGCGGATCTTGTGGCCTTTGAAGTCCACGTCTTCCAGTGCGGTCCGGCGCATATGGGCCAGTGGCGTCTGATAGCGGATGATCTCTGACACCATATTCGGGATCAGGGACGGATCAGCTTTCAGCTTGGAATACTCCGCCGGGTTGTTGTTCAGATGTACGACCCCACCGGAAATGGAGTTTCGTGTCGTGTCGTTGCCGCCAACGATCAGAAGCATCAGGTTGCCCATCAGCTCCATGGGATTGTTGATCATGTCTTTGGTTTTCGGATCATGAGCAAACAGTGAAATGAAGTCGAACTTGCGCGGTTCGCTGGCGCGCTGCTGCCAAAGACGCATGAAGTATTCGAGGCACTTCATGAGTTCCTGTTTTCGATGTTCCATGTCCACGGCAATGCCGACGGTTTCGGATGTCGTCGTGACGTCCGACCAGTAAGGCAGCAGGTGGCGATCTTCGAACGGGAAGTCGAACAGGGTCGCCAGCATCTGCGTCGTCAGCTCTTTCGAGACGTGTTCGACCCAGTTGATACGCTGCCCGACCGGGACGTCATCCAGTATGTTGCAAACGCGCTGGCGAATGAGGGATTCGATGTCGGAGAGCTGACTCGGCGCGACGGCCGGCTGGACCGCTTTGCGCTGCACGTCATGGATCGGCGGATCCTGTGCGATGAACATCGGCGTGTCGAAATCCTCCGGCGTGTCTCCGATCACGATACTCTTCTGCGATGAGAATTGCTGGTGATTTGAATCGACCGCGATGATGTCGTCATAGCGAGTGATCGACCAGTAGGGGCCGAACATGCTCTCCGGACAGTAATGGACCGGGGCGTCTTCCCGCAGTCTGCGGAAATACTCTCCCTGTTTGTTTTGCTGGAATATCTCAGCTCTTGAAACGTCAAATGTGTCCAGGGGGAGGCTCCACGGATCGGGAACTTCCACGTCTATCGACTGCGCTGTGTCGGCCATATTTTCCTCCCTTGCAGGCTTATTCGCCTGTCTGGGGACGAGCGTACGTCCGAATGCGTCAGGTGCAAAGTTTTTACGTGGCCCCAATTGTTGTGCGGTGCAGCAGGCGATCGTGCCCGGCATAGCCGCCGGTTGCCATGTGCAGCAGGCAGCGATTGTCCCACATCAGCAGCATGTCGGGCTCCCATTTGTGCCGGTATTGAAACTCCGGCCGGGTTTGCCAGCGGTACAGCTCCGAGATCAGTTCCCAGCCCTCGTCATGGTCCATGCCGGCAATCCCAACGATATAGCCAGCGCAGCCGAACACGCATTTGCGCCCGGTTTCAGGGTGGGTCCGGATAAAGTCATGGCGCTCGGTGGCCTCGGCATCTGCAGACGGGCGGATGTCCATGCTGCGTCCCCTGACCTTGTCATCTTCACCATACATGCCCACCGGGGAGTAGGCATTCCGCGCCGAATGGATGGCGTGGCGCCCTTCAAGGCGGCTGCGCAGATCCTCCGGCATTTGTTCCAGCGCCATATACTGGTTGGCGAAGAGCGTATCGCCCCCGCTGGGCGGGATCGTGATGCCAAACAGGCAGGTGCCGGCGGGTGGACGCTTCTGGAAACTCCAGTCTGTGTGCCAGCTCTCGGCGAAAATCGGGGCGGTCTCGTCGGCTGCGCGTTTCACGGCAATGATGTGCGGATGCCCCTCGATCGGAGCAATGAATGGGTCATCCCCAAACGGTCCGAAGTATTGCGTAAATCGCTCTAAGTCCGAATTGGTCATCTTCTGATCCGGAAAAGACAGGATCTGGTGGTCCAGCCAGGCCTTACGGATGTCGGCAATTGTTTCGGTATCGAGCGGGCGGGTCAGGTCCGGGCCGCGTACCGTTGCGCCGCAGGCCTGCCCGGATGGTGTGATCTCAAGGCTCATATGCGTTTCCTCCAGTGCCCACCTTACCACGGCGCATCAGCTCGCCTAGAACACGGGTTATGAGCGATCTCTTCGAATCTGCCGGCATGTCAGAGGGCGCGCCGCGTCCGCTTGCAGACCGGCTGCGTCCGCAGAAGCTGACGGATGTTGTCGGGCAGGACCATCTGGTCGGTCCGGACGCCACGCTGACGCGCATGCTGCAGGCGAAACGCCTGTCCTCTATCATTTTCTGGGGCCCGCCCGGTGTCGGCAAGACGACCATTGCCCGATTGCTGGCGCAGGAAACCGATCTCGAATTCGAGGCGATCAGCGCGATTTTCTCCGGCGTGAAAGACTTGCGCGCAGCGTTCGACCGGGCGGAAGGCCGCCGGAAGGTCGGCAAGGGAACGCTCCTGTTCGTTGATGAGATCCATCGTTTCAACAAGGCACAGCAGGACGGCTTTTTGCCATTCGTTGAAAGTGGCGTCGTCACGCTCGTCGGCGCCACGACCGAAAATCCCAGTTTTGAGATCAATGGAGCGCTCCTTTCGCGCTGCCAGGTGCTGGTGCTGAAGCGATTGGAAGACGCCGCGCTGATGGAGTTGGTACGTAGGGCGGAAGCATTGGAGGGACGCACCTTGCCCGTCGCGAAGGAGGCCGTGGGGCCAATCCTCGCTATGGCGGATGGGGACGGGCGCTACCTCCTGAATATTGTCGAGCAGATCTATGCGCTTGCCGGACCGAAGGCAGTGCTTAGCCTGCCGCAAGTGACGTCCGGACTGCAAAAGCGTGCGCCAGCCTACGACAAGACAGGTGACGGCCACTACAACCTTATTTCCGCGCTCCATAAATCGGTACGCGGATCAGACCCCGACGCGGCGCTTTACTGGTTCGCCCGAATGATTGATGGCGGAGAAGACCCGCTCTACCTGGCCCGCCGCCTGGTCCGGATGGCCAGTGAGGACATCGGGCTGGCTGACCCGACGGCCTTGATGGTGGCAAGCGAAGCGGCCCGGGCTTATGAAAGAATGGGCTCTCCTGAGGGGGAGCTGGCACTTGCGCATGCCGTTATCCACCTGGCGACGGCGCCGAAGTCCAACGCGGCTTATGTCGCCTGGAAAGCAGCGCTCAGTTCCGCGAGACAGACCGGCAGTCTGATCCCTCCAAAACATATCCTGAATGCGCCGACCAAGATGATGAAAGATCAGGGCTATGGCGACGGCTACGCCTATGATCACGATACGGAAGAAGGCGTATCGGGACAGAACTATTTTCCCGATGGCATGGCGCGGCAAGCATTTTACCAGCCAAAGGGGCAGGGGCGGGAAAAGTCGATTGCCGAACGGTTAGCCTGGATCGCAAAGATCCGCGAACGAAAGGGCTGAGCGTGACACGAAATCGCCCCGTGCCGGAAATCAGTGGCGAGGATGCCACTTTCGTGCGTGGCCTTGTTATTCATGAAGACGACAAGGTGATTGTATTCAACAAGCCCTCCGGCCTGGCGGTGCAAGGCGGCGGCGGTATTGCCCGGTCTCTGGATGGCTTGCTGGCGGCCTTTGCTAGGTCGAACGGAAAGCGCCCACGGCTGGTCCACCGGTTAGATCAGGGAACATCCGGCGTGATCATTACGGCGCGAACGCAGCCGGCCGCAGCGTTCCTGTCGGAAGAGTTTGCCTCGCGCCGGGCGAAGAAGACCTATCTTGCCCTTGTTCATGGCGCGCTGCCTGATGCCACGACAGGCGTGCTGGACATGCCGCTTGTGAAAGTTGAGGAAGCGGGACGGCCGCGCATGATTGCGGCGAAGCCTGGCCGTAAGGGCGCGCAGACCGCGGTAACAGGTTGGCGGATCCTCGCCCGCAATCGTGACAATGCGCTGATTGAAGCCCGTCCTGAGACAGGCCGCATGCATCAGATCCGTGCGCACCTTTCCATAGCAGGCATGCCTATTCTGGGCGATCGGCTGTACGGGACCGGTGCGGAAGGTGCGCCCCGGCTGATGCTCCATGCGGCACGCCTCGTCATCCGGCATCCGGATGGGGAGACGAAGAGTTTTGAGGTGCCTCTGCCGGAGGATTTCAGACAGCTTGCTGGAAAGCTCGAACTTCAGTCTGGCTTGTAGTACGCGCGATACCAATCAACAAATGCCTGAATGCCAGCTTTAACGTCCGTAGTGGGAGTATATCCTGTCAGGGCCTGAAGCAAACTCACGTCGGCATAGGTTTGCTTCACATCGCCCGGTTGCATGTCGAGCATGTTCTTGATGGCCGTTTTACCAATCGCGCTTTCGATGGCTTCGATATAATCAATCAGGCGAACCGGGGCGGCGTGGCCGATATTGACCAGGCGGTACGGAGCGACCGGGCTGAGAGAGTCACCTGCAGTGACGGGCTGGCCCGCGACTGGGGGCGTGTCCATCAACCGGCGGATCGCTTCGACCAAATCATCGATATAGGTGAAATCCCGCATCAGATCGCCATGATTGTAGACATCAATTGGCTGGTTTTTGAAGATGCGGTCGGTGAAAAGGAAGAAGGCCATGTCCGGCCTGCCCCATGGCCCGTATACACTGAAGAACCGGAGCAGGGTCGTTGGCGTGCCGTAAAGGTGAGAGTGGCTGTGCGCGATCAGCTCGCTCGACAATTTGGTTGCCGCGTAGATGGTGAGCGGGTGGGGCGCGGGGGCCGTTTCCTCAAATGGAAATTTCTGATTTGCACCGTAGGCAGATGAGGTCGATGCCAGAACAAGGTGTTTGGTGCCGTGGAGCCGCGCGAGCTCAATCACGTTGAAAGAGCCGACAATGTTTGACGCAATGTATTCCCGTGGATGATCCAGGCTGTAGCGAACGCCGGCCTGGGCAGCGAGGTGAACGACGATGTCCGGAGCGCTTTCCTTGAAGGCAGTCGTCATTGCCTCCTCATCTTCGACCTTCACCTCGTGCATGCGGAAGTTTCCGTAAGCGTCCAGCCGTTTTACACGATCCCGTTTCAGCGTGACGTCGTAATAGGGGGAGTAACAGTCGACCCCCGTTACGTTGTGTCCCTCCTTGACGAGGCGGAGGGAAAGTTCGTTGCCAATAAAACCGGCGGCGCCGGTAACGAGGATCTTCATGCTCATGCCCTGTATTTAGGTCCCGGGCTATATGATCGCAGCCATCCGTACAAGCACTGCGTACTGTAACAAAGAAAGGCCTTCCGGTTATCCGAAAGGCCTTTCATGTCAGGGTTTGGTCAGGCAGATGTGCCTAGCGCTCATTGATGCGCGGGACGATTGCCTGGGCTTCACCGGCGCTGAGCGCGCGGGCCGTTGCCACTTCTTCCAGCAGGACCTGAAGACGTTTGTCATCAGTGATGCTGGAGATCGCCGCCATGGATTCCGCCGTTTGGGCAGATGCGCCGAACAGGCTTTCCAAGGCTTCGAAACCGGATTTGCGATGCGGATAGTAGATCAGGCGCGGCGTTACGTCGGCGTCGATGCCAGCCATTTCCTTCGCTTTCTCGATTGCGTCCGTGAAAGAGCCGATCTCGTCGACCAGGCCGCGGTCGAGCGCATCTTCACCGCTCCACACATGGCCGCGGGCGACTTCGTTCACTTCTTCAAAGGTCATGCCCCGGCCGTCGGCGACGATGCCGACGAAGCGGTCGTACCCGCGTTTCAGAGAAGCTTTCACCTCGGCTTCCTGCTCCGGCGTGAACTTGTCCATGCCATAGGCATCGGCGAACTCACCGCCAACCGAGATCGTGTCGAAGGTGATTCCCAACTTTTTGAACCCGCCGGCGAGCGCGAACTTGCCGCCGAAGATACCAATCGAGCCGGTGATGGTGGAACCGTTGGCAACAATATAGTCGGCGCCGGCAGAGACATAATAGCCTCCGGAAGCTGCCAGCGAGCCCATCGAGACGACGACCGGCTTGCCATTCTCCTGCACGCGCTCGATCGCGTTCCAGATCTGGTCCGAAGCGGTCGGGGAGCCTCCGGGGCTGTCAACGCGGAAGACGATGGCTTTCACCTTGTCATTGTCACCGGCATCCAGAATGGCGCGGGCAACCGTATCAGAAGCGAAGGCCGGTCCTGAGTCGAAGGGCGAACCGGAGTTTGCACTGCCGGTGACGACCGCGCCTTCACCGCCGACCACTGCAATGGCGGGCGCTTTCAGCGGCAGGGAAGGCGGCGTGTAGCTCGCAAGGTCCACAAATTCGGCGCCTTTGCCGGCTCTTTCCTTGGCAGCCTTTCCGGCTTGTTCCGGATACCCTTCCTTGTCCATCAGCTGATTTGCAATGACTTGCTCGGCCGTCATGGGGCCGCTTTCCAGGGCGGCTTTCACGTCGGCAACCGAGAGACCGCGATCAGCCGCGATGTCATTCAGTGATTGGGTCCACAGGGACTCAGCCAATTGAGTCATCGCCTCGCGGTGAGGCGCAGTATAGCCGTTCTCATTGTAAGAGTTGGGCGCATTCTTGTACTCGTAAAAAGGATAGATCTCCGGGGTTACGTCGATCTTTTCGAACAGGCCCTTCAGGAATTCCGTCTCAAAGGTGACACCAGCGGCAAAAACTTCGGAGCCTGGCTGGATCCAGACTTCGTCGGCCGGTGTGATGGACCGCAAAGCGGATGGGCCACCAACACCAAACGTGCCTTGAGTATGCGCAATGACGAATTTTCCGGAGTCGCGGAAACTGAGCAGCGCCTCACGAAGTTCTTCTGCGCGAGAGCTTCCAATACCGACTGTGGCGCCTCTCAGGTAAAGGCCTTTCACCGAGTCATCGGCTTCAGCTGCCTGAAGTTTGGTCAAAAGGTCTATAAATCCGGGCGTTTCTGAAAAAGCTGCAATTCCGCTGACAGGCGCCTGATCGGGGTATTCCGTATTCAGGTCGAGGGACAGAACGATGTTGTCGGGCGTGTCCGGTGCAGACGATGTTGCGCTGAGGATGATCGAGACGAAGAAAATTCCCATCAGGAAAAGGAAAAGGAACATGGCGGCGAGGGCACCTGCCATCGACAGGAAAAAAGTTCTCATTGGGGCGTGGTCTCCGGTTTTGACCATGAGGCAGGGTTGATACCTGATATTGTCGATTATCGATAAAATGTAAAGGTTAGGCTCTGCTAAGGGGCGAAATTTGCAACAAATCGCAGGTATCAGGAAAGAACTGCTGGCATGCGGTGCGAAGGGGTGTTGCCAGCGAAAGAAAGAGTGGCTATCTCGGCGCCTCCGTTGGGGTGTCGCCAAGTGGTAAGGCACCGGTTTTTGGTACCGGCATTCCCAGGTTCGAATCCTGGCACCCCAGCCATCCTTTCCGGGCAGTACATGCCTGTTGATTTTGCAGCTTGGTCAGCTTCTCATCATCGTCCTGTATTACAGGTTCTCACTGCATGCGATGTGTTGCGTTCGGTGAGGCGGCCGATATTTTCTAAATGAATCGTAAAGCCTTGTTGATCGTGTCACAGAGGGTTGTTAGCGTCTGGTTTCACAGCTAAGGGCTTTGCCGCGGGCCTGCCAGAAGGCATGCCTATCAGGGATCTAATGACAGAGGGTGGATAACGCCCCGCAAAACTCAGGGGAGGTGTTGGGCGGTCTCCGCCTCTCTGCTTCCAAGGGAACTTGCCTCATTTGTGTGTGTGGGGCTTTGTAAGGACCGGGACGCTCTCGCTAGCGGAGTGCCCGATTGTCGGATTTCCCGCGCAATACCAGCGCGACCGTTTGGAGAGTGAGAGGCAAACCTCATGAAGAAACTTCTGTCACCAGCTCGCGGCGTGATCGCCGCGGCGCTTATCGCAGGACTGGCCATCCCGGCCCAGGCCCAGTTGCGCCAGGCGCTTGATGTCGGCGAACAAGCCACCCGCAAGGCTGAGCAGGTTCAGAACCAGATCAACCAGCTGGACGATGAGCGCACCGACATGGTGCGTGAATACCGTACGCTTCTTCAGCGCCGTGACGCTGCTGACCTGTACGCAAAACAGCAGGAACTGGTTGTTGCCTCGCAACGCGAAGAGATCGCCTCGCTGACTGACCAGCTTGGCTCGATCGACGACATCACCGCTCAGACGGTGCCAATGCTTCTCAGCATGGTCGAAGACCTCAAGGCTTTCGTTGCCGCTGATCTGCCGTTCAAGCAGACCGAGCGTAATGCCCGCCTCGAAGCACTCGATGGTATCATGACCCAGCCGGACGTGACCCCGGCTGAGCAGTACCGCCTCATCATGGAAGCCTATCAGGCCGAAATGGAATACGGCCGCACGATCAGCACGTGGCAGGAAGAGATCGACATCAACGGCAATCCGACGACTGTCGACATGTTCCTCTACGGCCGTGTTACGCTCGTTTATCTTGCGCCTAACGGCAAAGCCGCCCGCTACAACCGCAGCACCGGTTCCTGGGAAGCGCTTCCGGGCAAGTATGTCTCCGACATCCAGAAAGCCATCCGCGTGGCTCAGGCCAAGGCACAGCAGACCGTGCTGTTCGCCCCCGTCCAGAAGTTCCAGGTCCAGTAAGGCCAGGCTCAGAGAATAAGAGGAAAACCTAATGTTGAATTTCAAATCCTCGCTGAAGGCTCTGGGTGCAGCTTCGCTGCTCGGCCTTAGCGCAATGACCATGGCCGCTCCGGCGTCCGCACAATCGCTCGCAGACGTGCTGAAGCGCGTTCAGACAGATTCGAGCGAGATGACTGCAGAGAACCAGCAACGCCTGAAGGAATTCCAGCAGGACAAGAACGCCCAGGAAGCCAAGATGGCTGAAGCCCGGGGCGCTCTGAACGCTGCTGAAGCCCGGGGCCGCGCACTTGGGACAGAGTTCGATGCGAACGAAGCCACGCTCGCTGATCTGGAAGGCCAGGTCACTGAACAGGCTGGCGACTTCCAGGAACTGCTTGGCCAGTTCCGTTCGGCAGCCGGTGAAACCATGCCGGAAATCGCGAACTCCTTCGCTAACTTCGATTACCAGGGCCGCGTTGAAGGCATCGCCGAAATCGCAGAGGCCCGTACGCTTCCGAACCGCGCTCAACTTGAGCGGCTTCCGAATGCGATCCTGCAGGAAATGATTGCTCAGTCCGAAGTGAAGACTTTTGACGCCACGGTTGATGGTGTCGGTCCGGACGCTTCGAACGCTGATGTCGAACTGATGCGTATTGGTGTGTTCACTGCCGCAACGACTGACCCGGTGAAGTTTGTCGAGGTCAAGAAGAAAGACAACGGCGACACTTACCTGCAGGCCTTCAAGACCCAGCCGGCTGGTTCCTATGCCGCTGCAATGAAGACGCTCATCAATGCGGGTCCTGACCAGATCGTGCGTGCGCCGGTGGATCCATCGAAAGGTAACCTGTTCGGCATCCTGGGCGACCTGCCGGTCCTCAGCGACCGTATCAAGCAAGGCGGTCCGGTTGGTGCAGTCATCATGTTCCTGCTGGCGATCGGCCTTCTGATCGGCCTCTACAAGATGTTCACCCTGTTCACGATGGGTGGTGCCATGCGCAAGACGGCGAAAACCCGTCAGGCAGGCGACGGCAATCCGCTGGCCCGCCTGTTCGAGACCTATGAACAGAACCGTGGAGCCGACATCGAAACGCTCGAACTCAAGCTCGACGAACAGATCCTTCGCGAATCGCCGCGTATCGAACGCTTCAACGATATCGTCAAAGTTCTGTCCGCTGTCTCTCCGCTGCTGGGTCTTCTGGGTACCGTTATCGGTATGATCATCACCTTCACGTCGATCACCATCTACGGTGCCGGCGATCCGAAGCTGATGGCTGGTGGTATTTCGGTTGCCCTCATGACCACCGTGTTCGGTCTTGTGTCGGCTATCCCGCTTCTGCTGGTGCACGCCATCATTGCTTCGATGGCTCGCGGTAATCAGCAGATTCTCGACGAACAGGCCGCTGGTCTGATCGCTGAGAAGGCGGAATCCCAGCATGGTGCAGCGTAAGCTGCGCTATGTAGCCTCATTGAGGAGGAGCCCCTTATGGGTTTGCTAGATTTACAAGCTTTCCTCGACCGAGGCGGTCCGGTGTTGCTGGTCATTATGTTTGCAACATTCGTTATGTGGGCACTGATTCTGGAACGTGTGTTCTATTTCAGGTTCGCTCATAAACAGGTGGCCGCTGAGGCGATTGCGGAGTGGCGTTCGCGCTCCGACAGGAAATCGACCTTCGCTCATTGGATCCGCGATAAGCTGGTCTCGGAAGTCCGCGTGAAGGCGGAGCAGAATGTCAGCCTGACCAAGGCAATGGTGTCTCTGGCACCTTTGCTGGGTCTGCTGGGAACCGTGACCGGGATGGTTGCCGTGTTCGACGTCATGGCGATCACGAATGGTGCGGACGCGAAGGCCATGTCGGCCGGTGTGTCCCGCGCCACAATCCCGACCATGGCCGGCATGGTGGCATCGCTGTCCGGAATTCTGTTCACCTCCGGCATGGACCGCCGGGTTGCCCGCTCGGTCCAGCAGGTTGAAGACGCGATGGAGATTAGCTGATGCGAGGACGTACACATGACGCGCCTGAAGAGGCCAATGTCGACCTTACGCCGATGCTGGATGTTGTCTTCATTCTGCTCATCTTCTTTATCGTGACGTCGACTTTCGCCCAGGAGAAGGCGATGGGCCTCGAGCCCCCGCCACCGCCTGCGCCGCCAGATCAGGAGCAGACGCAATCCGTGCCTGCCATTCTGATCTACGTGGATGAGTCCAACATGATCACTGTAAATGGCCGTCCCACCGATATTGGTTCTGTTCGAGCCAACATCGAACGGGTTCGGGCAGAGACGCCGGAGAGCCAGGTCATAATTCAGGCCAATCCGCGTGCGAAAAGTGGTGTCGTAGTCCTGATCCGGGACGCAGCCTATAACGCCGGCTATCAGACAGGGGTTAACCTTGTTCTGTCGCAGGACCAGTAAGAGGAGCACCCAATGTCACGCAGAAAACGCCAGGCTTTTGCCTCCGGGGGTGCAGAAGATGATGTGAACCTCACGCCGATGCTCGACGTGGTGTTCATTCTTCTGATCTTCTTCATTGTGACGGCACAGTTCATCAAGGAGCCGGGTGTTGGTATCATCCGTCCGGAAGTGGACAACAAGGCAGATGCCAAGCCGCTCGCCATCCTGATCGCGATCACCGACGAAAGCGAAATCTACATCGACAAGAAGCTGATCGCTCCGGACGAAGTTGGCTTCACCATCAAGCAGATGCGTGAAGACAACCCGCGCGGTGAAATCGTGGTTCAGGCCGATGTGGATTCCTCCGCTGAAACGCTTGTCGACGTGATGGAAACCATCAACCGGCTCGATGGTGCAACCGCCATCAATATCTCGGCCAAGATTGACTAGGAGAACACCATGTTCACTAATCCCCTGACGAGACTTCTGGTTGGTGTCGCTATCGCCATTCCGATTGTTTATCTTCTCTTCATCGTCATGAATCAGCTCATTTCGGTGAAGGAAGTGAACCTGGAAAAAGGTGAGCAGCGGGTGCTGACCGCCATCACGCCACAGCAGCAGGACTCTGAGGTTCGTACGCGTCAGCGTTCGAAGCCGAAGCGGATCGACTCGGCCAAAAAGCCGCCGCCGCCGCCGAAGGTTTCAGCCACGAAGTCCAACATCAATCTGCCGACTCCGAAGATTGAAGGGGCTGCTCCGACGGATCTGAACCTTGGCCGTATGCAGTCGCTGGCGATTGATCCGGTGGCCATCTCGGACCGTGACGCTCAACCGATCCGCCCCCCGGTGCCAACCTATCCGCAGCGTGCTGCGGAACGCGGTATCGAGGGATCGTGCGAAGTTCGCTTTGACGTGGATACCCGCGGCAAGCCGTACAACATTCAGGCAACCTGCTCTGATAACGTCTTCAAACGCGAAGCTGAGCGGGCCGTTGGCCGGGTCGAGTTCGCACCGAAGATTGTGCGCGGTAAAGCGGCCGAACGCCGGAACGTGGTTTACCCGCTGGAGTTCAAACTTCAGTAGGCCACTGGCTTCATTGTGATCATCTTGGAAAAGGGCGCTCTTTCGGGGCGCCCTTTTTCGTGCTGCCAGGTCATTCTGTCGGTCCGATGCGAGTGACGGCCCCGTCCGGGCGGTCTGCCGCTATTCGCAATCATCGATGGGATGAAGCTATAGCGTTTCATTAGGTTTCCCTTGCGTTACCCTGTCGTTTGTGTAATGTAATTACATAAAATAAATTGCGGAGGAAAACATGACCGGAATTCAAGCAAACAGCATCAGCAGCGGCGCACCTGCCGCGCCGTTCGGCAGTGGAAGCCCGCGGAAGACTTTACAGCAGGAGGGGCGGTTTCTCACCTCCCTGCTACCAGCGGCAGCCATTACGCTTGGGCTGTTCGTCACAATGACCCAGCTGATCCGGGTCGATGAGGTTGAGCTGTCGCCTGTGGTGCACAGGCCGTTACTGGCTATCACGCCGCAGCACGAGGAAAGTGAACCAAGGCTGATTGATCGGGTTCGTGCACCTGTCGTGGATGTGGAGCTTCCGCCAATGCCGCCGGTCTCAAAGACCGCGACATCGGTCGACGGCTTGCCTGTGCCAGTTATTGATCGCGGAGACTGGAGCGTCCCTCTGGATACGATCCGCTTTACGCCGCCTGCGCCGCAGGCCATCGGTGAACGTGTCGCCCAGGCGATCCGGCCTCCCGTTGCCTCCTATCCGGCGGATATGGCCCGAAGGGGGCTGGAAGGCAGTTGCGATGTCCATTTCAGTCTGACGACGCGCGGATTGCCGTATGATGTGTCCGCGACCTGTTCGCATGCCGGATTCGCAAAAGAAGCTGTCAGGGCAGTCGGCAGGGCCGAGTTCCTGCCAGAAATCAGGCAGGGAGTGCCTGTCGAGTCGCACAATTATGTCTATCCGATGGAATTCAGGCTGCAGTAATGTGGAATCCGTGCGTTCTAATGTGTATCAGCATTGACGAGAGGGTCGCGACCGAACCATATCAGAAGCAAGTCACGACCAAGCTGGAAACGGGTCATTTGGCGCAGATAAAAAGCCTCAGAAGCCGCGCTGAAGTCCTTGATCCTGCCGGGCAATTCCGGTTGATTGGGCACAACTCCGCTACGCCAGCGGTCAGGAGAGGAATTATGGGTATCAGATCTGTTCTCAAAGGCGCCGTCATTGCCGGCATCATGGTGTCTGTTGGCGCCGGTTCGGCACTTGCTCAGGCTTGCGAAGAAACAGAGTTTTCGTCGAAAACGGGCCAGCTTTATCTGGACGCCGAACAGGCGGCGATGACGAACAACGACTACGTTACAGCCGCCAACAAGATGAACCAGCTCAAATCGATGGGGCTGAATTGTTATGAGGAAGGCGCTGTCCTGAAGCTGTCTGCCTATATCAACATCCAGAAAGGGGACCGTAAGGCCGCTGTACGCGACCTCCTTACAGCCTTGGACAAAGGATATATCGCAGACAAGGACCGGGCGCAGACCTATTACAACATCGCCCAGATCTACCTGCAGGAAGAGGACATCAAGAAGTCCCTCGAATACATGAATAAGTGGCAGCAGGCTGGCGGCAAGCCGGACCGCACCCAGAAATGGCAGCTCGCGGTCCTGTATCAGCGGGTCGACAATTACAAAGAGGCCATCAAATGGGCTGAGTTGGTCAAGGCCGAAGATGGCTCCAAATATGACCAGCAGCTCTATGACCTCCTGATCTACCTCTACAATCAGGCTGACGATAAGGCCAAGCTGGCCAGCATTCTGGAAGAAGTGGTCGCGCACAACCCGACTGAGCGTAAGTATTGGGACGCGATCGCGGGCAACTATTTCGCCAGCAACGAGGAGCGCCGCGCGTTCGAGGTCCAGAAGGCGATGTATCTCGCCGGTATGCTGCAGACCGAAGACGAGATCATGCGCATCGTGAACTTCTACAACCGGTTCAACGTGCCTTATCAGGGCGCCAAGATCCTTGAGAAGGAAATGAATGCCGGGCGTGTTTCCCGCAATCTCGATCATCTCGAACTTCTGGCCAACCTCTATCAGGTTGCCCGCGAGCATGAGAAAGCCATTCCGGTAATCCAGGCAGCTGCTGAAGCTGGTGGCGGCGGGGCCATGTATGAGCGTCTTGGACGCTCCTATGCTGACCTTCAGGAGTGGGAAAATGCAGAGAACGCCCTTCAAAAGGCGCTCAGCATGGGCGGCGTGAAAGATCCGGGCACCGCGTGGGTCCAGATTGGCCAGTCCCGCTATGAGCGTAATGACCGTTCCGGCGCGCGCGAGGCTTTCCGCAAGGCGAGCAATCGGGCCGGCCGCAGCTGGATTGCCTTCATGGACTCCGAAGAGGCGACAGCCGAAGCGCTCGACTGCTTCCAGTATCAGTCGGCTCTGCTGAATGTCACCAACGAAGCCAAGATCTGTAAGCGCCTGGCTGTGCTTGGTGAAGATCAGATGACGGATAACTGCAAGACCGTGAACGAGCGTTTCGACGCGGCCGAAAAGGCCTTCAACGAAGCACCGTCTTGCCGTAGCCAGCGGAGCTGATCTGCGCCTGCAGCGAATTTAGAAAAGCCCCGGCCAGTGTGCCGGGGCTTTTTGATTCTGCGGCTTAGTTATAGGCGCTGAGAATTTCGTCGACCGCGCGTTCCAGGTCCTTCAGGGTCGAGACATGCGTGACCTGGGCACAGAAGGGTGCATAGCGGGGGATCACGCTGTCGCCAGTGCCCCAGAGGCCCGGACCTTCCGGGTTCAGCCAGATCACGCGTTTGGCGCGGGCGGCAAACTCGCGGAACAGGTCCATCCGCGGGTCGCCATAGTTCGAACGGGCATCGCCCAGGACGAGCAATGTTGTGCGCCGGTCGATGATTTGTTCATGGTCGACCTTCAGGTCAGACCAGGCCTGGCCATAGCTGGTCGAGCCCATGCCGTATTCCCGCAGGATCTTCGTCATCGCCGTTTCAAAGTCGTTGTGCTCCAGGACCTCATCCACTGAGCCGAGACGGAACGAGAAGGCAAAGGCGTGCATGTCCGGCACGACATCTTTCATCGACCAGAGCAGCAGGAGCAGGAAGCGCACATATTGCGCGACCGAACCGGAAACGTCGCAGACCACGACGATCTTCGGTTTGTCCTTCCGCTTCTGGCGCCAGATCACATTAAAAGGTACTCCATCGAAGCCGGCATTGGCGCGCATTGTGCGGCGGACGTCCAGCTGGCCGCGGTTGCGGCGGCGCTTGCGGCGCGAGTGTTTGACGGCGAGGCGCTTGGCGATCTTGGCGATCAGGCGCTTCATGCGCTCCATATCGCTGCGGTCGATCGCGGAGAGCTTTTTCTCTGCGGCATAGTCGTCGCGGAATTGCTGCGTCTCTCCGGCGCCGAAGATCTGGAAGGCCTTTTCGGCCCGTTCCCGGGCTTTCATTGTGACATCCCGGCGGACATCGATCAGGCGCTGAGCCTCTGCGTCGCCGTCCTGGCCGCCTTGCTGCAGCGCGTCCAGCAAGCGCGCCTGCAGGGCTTCGCCGCCCATATTCTTCAACATCTGCTGGGCGTAATACGCGACCTGGGTCGAGAAGCGGATATTATCAGTTCCGGCTGCCTCGGCGGCTTTTTCCAGGGCGAGGGAAATGGCGTTTTCGTCGCCGGACTCCATCAGGTCGACGAGATCAGATGCACCCGCTGGGGCTTCAGATGTACCGGAGGAGTCCGCTTCGTCCTGTTCGGACCCGGCGGAGGTTTCCTGCCTTGAGAAGTAGAGCTCGAACAGGTCGTCGAATGTCTGCTTTTCTTCCGGAGATTTTGCCAGCACGCAGGCGAGGGAATCCTTCAGCATACTGCGGTCTGAATAGCCGATAAGCTTCAACGTGTGGGCGGCATCCAGCGCTTCGCCGGTTGAGACCCGCACTTCCGAAGAGCGCAGGGCACGGATGAAGTTGGTGAGCGGGCGTTCCATAGACCCGTGAATCCCCCTTTGTCATCCGAGATCGGGATAGCCGGACGCCGTGCGGCTGCCGGGTTTCTGTGAAACGGCTTCGCGCAGCATTTTCGGGACTTCCGGACCGATCACCGCAATATCGCTTTCGTGCTTCAGCAGCACATTCAGCGTATCGCGTACGAACGTCTCATCCAATGCGGTGGCGTGCAGAAGAAGCAGGGTTTTCGCCCAGTCCACGGTTTCGGCGATCGAGGGCCGCTTCTTGATGTCCACATCGCGCACCGACTGGACGAAGGAGACCATCTGATCCAGCAGTGCCTCTTCGAGGCCATCGACGCGGGCGCGGACAATGCGGCGTTCGCGGGCGTGATCAGGGAAGCCGATATGCAGGTGCAGGCAGCGGCGCTTCAGTGCATCGCCCAGTTCACGCACATTATTCGAGGTCAGAATAACCAGCGGCGGCACATTGGCGGAAATCGTTCCGATCTCCGGCACGGTGACCTGATAGTCCGACAGGACTTCCAGCAGGAAGGCTTCGAATTCCTCATCGGATTTGTCGATCTCGTCGATCAGCAGGACCGAGCCGACTTCCTGTTTCATCGCCGTCAGCAGAGGCCGGGATTCCAGGAATTGCTCAGAGAAGAACAGGTCTTCGAATGTGGACAGCTTCCCAAGTGAACTTTCCAGCGAGCCGGCATCGCCGATCACCTCGTTCAGCTTCTCTTTCAGGATCTGCGTATAGAGCAGCTGCTTGCCGTATTTCCATTCGTAGAGGGCTTTGCCCTCATCCAGGCCTTCATAGCATTGCAGGCGCAGGAGCGGCAGCTCCAGCCAACGCGAAAGCGAGGCGGCGAGGTCTGTCTTGCCGACACCGGCCGGGCCTTCGATCAGGATCGGCTTGCGCAGGCCGTGGGCAAGGAAAACAGCCGTCGAAATCTGCTTTGTGGAGATATACCCCACGCCTTCGAGGCCCGCAGTAATTGCGTCAACGGAAGTCATCGGCTCGTAGCCGGTGGGAAGGTCTTTAGCCATGTGTCAGGGGTAGGGCGGGGGGGCAGCACTGGCAAGCCATATCGCGGGGGAAGCGCCGCGCTGGCCGGGGGGGGCATCTCCGGTTTCTCTTGTCATCCGGGAATTCGGCCCCGGATAAGCCCGGCGCGCCTTTTTGGGGAGACAAGAGGCAGGCTTCTGCTCTTTGTGGTTCATCCTTCGATGCCCTGCGCTTGCGCTTGGACCTTCTCGGGGAAATCGCAGTGCGATTTCTGATCCCTCGAAGCGCTCAGGATGAGTCCTCACTTGAGGAGCGCTCATGCTGAGCGAAGTCGAAGCACGGGCGCGGGCGAGCCAGCACGTCCGCCCGGACACGCCCTTGGCGCTCCGGCAACAGACCTGATTGTGGGAAAGCTCAGCTTGTGTCGGCGAGCGGCCAGTCGCGCAGGGCCTGGGTCAGCTGAACGGTGAGGCCACCGGAGACAATGCCGAGCGCGGCGGGCATCGCATGCGTCCGGGGGACTGGCACGATATAGGGCTGGGCTTCGCCTGCAGCTTTCCAGCGCTGGATTGTACGCGCCAGACACTTCGCCCGGCGTTTGCAGAATCTCAGCGTCTCCAGCATCGCCTCCCAGCGGGCGATCAGCGGCGCAGCGGGCACAGGCCCGCGCGTCGGCACCATGATCGGACCATGCAGGAAGTCCGGGGTTTCGCCCGCAGGCATCGGCAGGACAGAAAAGAACGCCTTGCGCGCGTCCGGTGCGCCCTCAGTCTTTTCGAAATAATTGCTGCCTGTGCGCGGTTCCACCGGCGCCAGTTCCACCTGCAGGGCCAGAAGGAATATCAGACGACGGAGCAGTACAGACAGCCGCTTCAGATCCGCCGAGACGCGGCGCTTGACTGTCTTGGAGATCCGTTCCGGATATCTGAACAGACCGTCCCTCACGCCGGTCTGGGCCACGGCGAGGGCGATGGTGTTGTAAGCCTGTGTGAGGAAACCGGTGGAATATGTCATGGCACGGAGTGTGATGCGGCGCCTGTCCGGGTGGATAGACCCGATAGGAAGGGCGGTCGGCCTCCCATGATATCAGGGCGTTACAAGCAACAGGTGTGTTGGATTGCGGCGGAATTGTCCGCCAATTTCAACTGACAGGGCGTGGAGAAGGGCTCTGACTTGCGATATGTTCCCGCCGCAAGACTGGAAATTGAGAGCAGGTGATGGAGCAGGCAAGCGGCGCACATCGCGCGACAATCGTTTTGACGACACGGGACCGCTACAGCCTGATGCGGGACTCGATCACGAACCTCTATGACAATACAGACGACCCGTTTGACCTCGTTGTCGTTACCGGCGCAGCGCCCGCGCGCGTCAGGCGCTGGTGCGATGAGGAGGCGGCTCGCCGTGGCTTCCGGCATGTCGCGATCGACCGCCCGCTGACGCCTGCGGAGGCCCGTAATACCGGCATCGAGCACGCGACAGGCGAATATGTCGCCTTTGTCGAGAACGACATCATGTACCGGAAAGGCTGGCTTGAGGCATTGGTGACATGCGGCGATGAAACCGGCGCTGGCATGATCGCACCGCTGACCTGTGAAGGCCGCCCGATCCACACAATCGTCCACCATATAGGCCCGGAAGAAAACAATAACGAGACGCTGGAAGATGCCGGCGATGGTCACAAGGATTTCAACGAGGATTTCTATCTTCAGGGAAATACTCTGGACGAAATTCAACCTCACCTGAAGCGACGCCGTACACAGAGTGTAGAGATGCATTGTTTCATGGTGCGCCGCAGCCTGTTTGACCGTATCGGGACATTTGATCCGGATATCGTGTCGAAGGAGTATCTCGATTTTTCCTGGCGCGCGCGGGATGCGGGGGAAAGCATCTGGTTTGAGCCGACATCGGTGATCACCTTCCTGATTCCGTCAGAGGACGACCCGGTCCGGATGGTGGATCTGCCTTATTTCCTGCTGCGCTGGTCACGGTCCTGGCAGAAGCGCAGCCATGACGCGCTGAAGGCGAAGTGGCACATGCAGGAAGATGGCTTCATCAGCTACCGCCGGTCGCTGGCGGACTGGCGGATCGTGGACCATGTGACCAAGCCGACCCTGTCGCATGTGCCGGTGGTGGGCAAACGCTGGGGCTTTGTCCACCGGGCGGCCGTGCCGGTGAACTTCTGCCTGAATGCCGCCTCGAACCTGATGGCGTGGCGCTATGACCGGGCCCGCGGGAGCAAGGGCACAAAGGGCGATCACGCGGTCTGACCTGAACCTGATGCAGCAGGATGACGGAAGGCGGTTGAGGGGCTAAGCCTTGGCCTATGGCCGTCGCCCGGATTCTCTTTCCAATGCCCCTGCCGGAGCCGTTCGATTATGCGGTGCCGGAGCATCTGGATGTGGCCGAAGGCAGCTATGTGGCCGCGCCGCTGGGCAAGCATCAGCGGCTGGGAATCGTCGTCGAAATGCTGGGGGATGAGGCGGCGGAGGGCCGCACGCTGAAGGCCGTATCGGAAGTCTATCCCACGCCGCCGATGACAAAGGCGATGCGGGATTTCCTCGCCTTCGCCGCGCGCTACACGGTGAGCCATCCGGGCCACCTCCTGTCCATGGCGCTCCGGGCGCGGGCCGGTCTGTTGCCGTCACCAACCGAGACCGTGTTCACCGCCACGGGCGAAGCGCCGCCGCGCATGACCGATGCGCGCGCAAAGGTGCTGGACGTGATGGCGGCTGCGGACGATCCCATGACGGCTGCGCAGATCGCGGAGGCGGCGGGTGTTTCGTCCGGCGTGGTGCGGGGGCTGGCCGAGGCTGGCGCGTTGCGTGCGACCGACATGCCGACGGACCCGCCCTTTCCGCCGGTCAATCCGGACCTGCCGGGCGCCACGCTGACCGCGGAACAGGCCGAGGCGGCGACCGAACTCTGCGCCGCCGTGCGCGAGGACACATTCCACACTTTCCTGATCGACGGCGTCACCGGCTCCGGCAAGACGGAAGTCTATTTCGAGGCCATCGCCGAGACGCTGAGGGGCGATCCGGAGGCGCAGGTTCTGGTCCTGCTGCCGGAGATCGCGCTGACGCAGGCGATCCTGTCCCGTTTTACGGCGCGATTCGGCGCAGCGCCCGCGCCCTGGCATTCCGGCCTGTCCGACAAGGAACGCCGCCGGACCTGGCGCGAGACGGCGCATGGCAGGGCCCGCATCGTGATCGGCGCGCGCTCGGCCCTGTTCCTGCCGTTCCAGAAACTGAAACTGATCATCGTGGACGAGGAACACGATGGCAGCTTCAAGCAGGAAGACGGCGTGACCTATCACGCCCGCGACATGTCTGTGATGCGCGGCAAGCTGGAGGAGGCGGTGGTGGTGCTGGCCTCGGCGACGCCCGCGCTGGAGACGGTCGTGAATGCCGAGATGGGACGCTACACGCGGCTGAAACTGTCGGCCCGGCCGGGGGCGGCGCGGCTGCCGGATGTGGAACTGGTGGACCTGCGCGCCGACCCGCCGGGCAAGGGCATGTGGCTGTCGTCCCGGCTGGTGCATGAGATGCGCGCCACGCTTGAAGCGGGCGAACAGACGCTGCTGTTCCTGAACCGCCGGGGCTATGCGCCGCTGGTGATCTGCAGGGCCTGCGGGGAGCGGCTGAAGACGCCGGGCACGGAGAACTGGCTGACCGAGCACCGCTACTCCAACCGGCTGGTGTGTCATGTCACCGGCTATTCCATCCTGAAACCGCAGATGTGCCCGCATTGCGGCGCAGCGGATTCGCTGATGGGCGTCGGCCCCGGCGTCGAGCGCGTGGCCGAAGAGGTGCGCGTGCTGATGCCACATGCGCGAATCGAAATCTTTTCGTCCGACACGGCGCAGGGCGGCGAGGCCACGCGCGGCATTGTCGAACGGATGGAGGATGGCGAGATCGACGTGCTGATCGGCACGCAGATCGTGGCCAAGGGGCACAACTTCCCGAACCTGACCCTTGTGGGGGTCGTGGACGCTGACAGCGGCATGAAGGGCGGCGACCTGCGCGCGGGCGAGCGCACCTATCAGCTGTTGAGCCAGGTGGCTGGCCGGGCAGGGCGGGCCGAACGGCCGGGCCGGGCGCTGGTGCAGACCTACGCGCCGGACAATCCGGCCATGCTGGCGCTGGCCGATGGTGACCGCGACGGCTTCCTGCAGATCGAGCGGGACGTGCGGGCGGAACTGGGCCTGCCGCCGTTCGGCCGGCTGGCAGCGGTCATTCTGTCGGCGCCGTCTGCGGAGATGGTGGATCAGGCCGCGCGGGACGTGGCAGCGCTGGCGCCGAACGGGCAGGGAATTGAGCTGTTCGGCCCGGCCCCGGCGCCAATCACCGTGCTGCGCGGGCGGCACAGGCGGCGATTCCTTGTGAAATCTCCCCGTATTGTGGACCTGTCGGCTTACATGTCGGCGTGGCTGGCGAAGATCAAACTGCCCGCCGCCGTCCGCCTGTCGGTGGACATCGACCCGTATTCCTTCATGTGATTTGCCTTTTCGGGGCATGGCGGGAATAGAATGCCGGGTAAGTGCCCGAATGAGGCATAATTCCTGTGGGAGGTTTCCTTGTTGAAAAAGATTGTTTCACTGTTGGCCGCCGTAGTGGTTGCAAGTGGTTTCGCGGTGGCGGAGCAATCCCCGGCCGAGCAGGTCGCACAGGCCTATATCCAGGCCTATTCCGAGGCGGATGTGGACGCGATGGCGCCCTATATGGCGGAAGACATCGTGTTCGAGGACCAGACGAATCCCAACCCTGACTTTCAGTCCGAATATGTCGGCAAGGCAGCGGTGCTGGAGATGATCCAGGGATTCGTGACGCGTAGCGGCGTCATCGAACTTGGCTTCGATTTTCCGATCATGTTCGAAAGTAACGGCCGCGTTGTCTTTTCCGGCACTGTAAATGTCCACAGCGCGCCGCCCGGCGCAGAGCACGCTTATAAGTGGCGAGCCAGACAGGTAACGATTCTCACAATTGAGGATGGCAAAGTCGTTCATCATGAAGACTTTGCCGACTATGGCGGGGCCACGGTCACCCAGCTGGAGCGCCCTGCCGAATAGGCCTGTCGCGCTTTATCCATCGGCGCATTGTCATAATTGTCATTTCGCCGCAGACATTGGCGCCATGCCCATGTTGTCAGGTCAGATGACTGATGCTAAGCGGCGCAAAGTTTTCATGGGCGCGGGCATTTCGCACGCAGCCCTGTTTGCTGTTTTTGGGCCATTCCGCCCACCTGAACATGGACGAAGAGACCCTTGGCTGGATCAAAGACGACACATGCGAACGAAGCAGCACGCCGTTATGCGAGTGCGCTGTTCGAACTCGCGCAGGACAAAGGCGAACTCGCCAATGTCTATAAGGATTTCAGGGCATTTACCGAAATGGTGAATGGCTCTGACGATCTGGCGCTTCTCCTGGATTCCCCGGCATTTTCCCGCGAGGAGAAAATGAAGGCGCTGGGCGAACTGTCGGCCAAGGCGGGCCTTGGAGACATGTTCGGCAAATTTCTCGGGACCATGGCGCAGAACGGCCGTTCGGGCGACATTCTCGGCGCTGAGCTGGCTTTTGACGAACTTTACGCACAACAGCGCGGCGTGAAGCGCGCCGTTGTCCGCACCGCGAAAGAAATGACCGGCGCCGAGCGCCAGCGCATCGAATCAATCCTCGCCAAGGCCGTTGGCGGCGAGGTGGAACTTACCAGCGAGGTTGATTCCTCGCTCATCGGCGGCATCCAGCTGCGCATCGGGTCTCAGCTCGTTGACGCAAGCCTTGCCGCCAAACTGGAACGCATGAACACCGCCATGAAGGGAGCTTAGTCGCTCGATGGATATCTCAGCAGCAGAAATTTCGGGCATCCTGAAGTCGCAGATCGAGAATTTCGGCGTTGAAGCCGAAGTCTCCGATGTCGGTCAGGTTCTGTCAGTGGGCGACGGTATCGCCCGTATCTACGGTCTGGACAGCGTTCAGGCCGGCGAAATGGTCGAGTTCGACGGCGGCATCAAGGGCATGGCCCTGAACCTGGAAACCGACAATGTCGGCGTCGTGATCTTCGGTGACGACCGCGACATTAAAGAAGGCGACACCGTCAAGCGTGTCGACGAAATCGTGTCCGCTCCGGTCGGTAAGGCCCTGCTGGGCCGCGTCGTGGATGCGCTCGGTAACCCGATCGACGGCAAGGGCGCCCTCGAAAACGTCGCTGCCCGCCAGCGCGTGGACGTGAAAGCGCCGGGCATCATCCCGCGTAAGTCTGTTGACGAGCCGATGATGACGGGCCTGAAAGCCATCGACGGCATGATCCCGGTCGGCCGCGGCCAGCGTGAGCTGGTCATTGGTGACCGCCAGACCGGCAAGACCGCGATCTGCATCGACACCATCCTGAACCAGAAGGCGACCAATGAGGCCGCCAAGGACGACAGCGAGAAGCTGTTCTGTGTCTACGTCGCCATCGGCCAGAAGCGTTCCACGGTGGCCCAGGTCGTCAAGACGCTCGAAGAGCGCGGCGCCCTCGACTACACGATCATCGTGACCGCAACCGCATCCGAACCGGCCCCGCTGCAATACCTCGCACCGTTCACCGGCTGCGCCATGGGCGAATGGTTCCGTGACAACGGCATGCACGCGCTGATCATCTATGATGACCTTTCCAAGCAGGCCGTTGCGTATCGCCAGATGTCCCTGCTGCTGCGCCGCCCGCCGGGCCGCGAAGCCTATCCGGGTGACGTGTTCTACCTGCACTCGCGCCTTCTGGAGCGCGCTGCGAAGCTGAACGAGGACAATGGCAATGGTTCGCTGACGGCCCTGCCGATCATTGAGACCCAGGCCAACGACGTGTCGGCCTATATTCCGACGAACGTGATCTCAATCACCGACGGTCAGATCTTCCTCGAAACCGATCTGTTCTACCAGGGTATCCGCCCGGCCGTGAACGTCGGTCTGTCGGTGTCGCGCGTGGGCTCTGCCGCCCAGACGAAAGCGATGAAAAAGGTTGCCGGCTCGATGAAGGGTGAACTCGCCCAGTATCGTGAGATGGCCGCCTTCGCGAAATTCGGTTCCGACCTCGACGCCGCGACCCAGCGCCTGCTGAACCGCGGGGCGCGCCTGACCGAACTGCTGAAGCAGCCGCAATATTCGCCGCTTCTGATGGAAGAGCAGGTCTGCGTGATCTACGCCGGTACGCGTGGTTACCTCGACAAGGTCGACCTGAAGGACGTCACCCGCTACGAGAAAGAACTGCTGGTTCATCTCCGCGGTGCGAACAAAGACCTGCTGGCCAAGATCGCTTCTGAGAAAGCTCTCAGCGAAGAGATCGAAGCTGGAATCAAGAAGGCCCTGGACGACTTCACTTCGAAGTTTGCCTGAGCCCCGGACGACTGAGCACGAACTGGAAGGCCTGACATGCCCAGCCTGAAGGACCTGAAAAACCGGATCTCGAGCGTGAAATCCACGCAGAAGATCACGAAGGCCATGCAAATGGTGGCCGCGGCGAAGCTGAAGCGCGCGCAGGACGCCGCAACGGCAGCCCGCCCGTATGCCGAACGCATGGCTGCGGTTCTCGCCAATCTGTCGGCATCCGCCGGCGCTGGCGGACCGAAACTGCTTACCGGAACCGGCCGCGACCAGACGCATCTGGTCGTCGTCATGACCGCAGAGCGCGGTCTCGCCGGTGGCTTCAACACCTACACGGCCAAACTTGCCCGCCAGACGATTGCCGCGCTGCAGTCTGAGGGAAAGACCGTGAAAGTGCTGACCGTCGGCAAAAAAGGCCGCGAGCAGCTGAAGCGCGACTATGCAGACCTCTTCATCGGTCACGTCGATTTGTCGGCTGTGAAGGGGAATGACTATTCCGAACCGGCGATTTCGCTCGGCAAGAACCTGACAACCCGTTTCGAGGATGGCGAGTTCGATACTGCGACGCTGATCTATTCGCAGTTCAAGAACGTGCTGAGCCAGGTTCCGACTGCACAGCAACTGATCCCGGCGGCAGCACCTGCTGATGCCGAAGTGGTTGATCTGGGCAATGCGATTTACCGCTATGAGCCGTCGGAAGATGACATCCTTGAGGCGCTGTTGCCGCGTTATATCAACACGCAGATCCTGTCGGCTCTGCTGGAAGGGTCTGCTGGTTTCTATGCCAGCCAGATGACCGCCATGGACAACGCGACCCGCAATGCCGGCGAAATGATCGACTCGCTGGAACTGCAGTACAACCGCGCACGCCAGGCACAGATCACCAAAGAACTCATCGAGATTATTTCGGGCGCGGAAGCGCTGTAGAGAACAACCCAGAGACTACCCGCTCCAAAGGAGACGACCCGCATGAGCACTCCCGCAAACGCCAAAGGCCGCATTTCCCAGGTCATCGGCGCCGTTGTCGACGTCGAGTTCGATGGCGAGCTGCCGGCTATCCTCAACGCGCTTGAAACAGACAACAACGGTTCGCGCCTGGTGCTGGAAGTTGCTCAGCACCTCGGTGAAAGCACCGTGCGGACCATCGCCATGGACTCCACCGAGGGTCTCGTGCGCGGCGGCCCGGTGGCTGACACCGGCAAGTCCATCACCGTTCCGGTCGGACCGAAAACGCTCGGCCGCATCATGAACGTCATTGGCGAGCCGATCGACGAACGTGGCCCGATCGGTTCCGACATGGATCGCCCGATCCACGCCCCGGCGCCGGAATTCATCGACCAGTCCACCGAATCCGAAGTGCTCGTCACCGGTATCAAAGTTGTGGACCTGCTCTGCCCGTACGCAAAAGGCGGCAAGATCGGCCTGTTCGGCGGTGCCGGCGTGGGCAAGACGGTTCTCATTCAGGAACTGATCAACAACATCGCCAAACTGTTCGGCGGCTACTCGGTCTTCGCCGGCGTCGGCGAGCGGACCCGTGAAGGCAACGACCTCTACTACGAGATGATCGACTCCAAGGTGATCAACCTGGAAGGCGAGAGCCGCGTGGCCCTGGTCTACGGTCAGATGAACGAGCCTCCGGGCGCCCGTGCCCGTGTTGCCCTGACCGGTCTGACCCAGGCCGAATACTTCCGCGACGAAGAAGGCAAGGACGTGCTGTTCTTCGTGGACAACATCTTCCGCTTCACCCAGGCCGGTGCCGAGGTGTCCGCGCTTCTCGGCCGTATCCCGTCCGCTGTGGGCTACCAGCCGACGCTGGCCACCGACATGGGCCAGCTGCAGGAACGGATTACCTCCACGAACAAGGGCTCGATCACCTCGATCCAGGCCGTCTACGTTCCGGCTGACGACCTTACCGACCCGGCCCCGGCCACCTCGTTTGCCCACCTTGATGCCACGACGGTTCTCAACCGCGCCATCTCGGAAAAAGGCATCTATCCGGCTGTGGACCCGCTGGACTCTACCAGCCGTATCCTCGACCCGCTGGTTGTTGGCGAAGAGCACTACGGTGTTGCCCGCGGCGTGCAGGAAATCCTGCAGAAGTACAAAGAGCTGCAGGACATCATCGCCATCCTCGGCATGGACGAACTGTCGGAAGAAGACAAACTCGTCGTGGCGCGCGCACGGAAAGTGGAACGCTTCCTGTCGCAGCCGTTCGACGTGGCTGAAGTCTTCACCGGTTCGCCGGGCGTTCAGGTGAAACTCGAAGACACGATCAAGGGCTTCAAAGGCCTGATCGCTGGCGACTATGACCACCTGCCGGAACAGGCCTTCTACATGGTCGGCGACATCGAAGCCGCCAAAGCCAAGGCCGCCAAGATGATGGCAGACGCGTAAGCGGACAGGATATATGGCCGATAAACTCCACTTCTCGCTCGTTTCGCCCGCGAAAGAGCTCTTCTCCGGCGAGGTCGATCATGTGATCGCGCCTGGCTCGGACGGTGAGTTCGGCGTGCTGGCACACCATGCGCCCTTCATGACGACGCTGCGCAACGGCGTGGTGCGCGTTCTGGAAGGCGACTCGGTCAAGATGCGCATCTTTGTGCGCGGCGGCTTTGCGGACATCACGTCTGCCGGCCTGACCATCCTGGCTGAAGAAGCCCGCATGCTCGACGACGTGAAAGCCGAAGACGTGCAGGCCGAGATGGATGCCACGCTCCTGAAAATCCAGTCGCTGGACAAGGATGATTCCACCCGGTCGACGCTGCAGGAACATTACGACTATCTCGAAAGCCTGAAGGCTGTTCTGGTCCACTAAGGTGACGCCGTAATCGAATTGAAGACGCCGCCCCGAAACGGGCGGCGTTTTTTATTGGCTGGCGGTCAGGATCAGTCGCCCGTGAATTCCGGGTCGCGGCCTTCGAAAAAGGCTTTGATGCCTTCCCGGAAATCGTCCGAACGCTGGAGCAGCGCGAAGGCTTCCAGATCCCGGTGGGCTGTGGCCTTTGCCAGGGCGTGGGCCGCCACGTTCACATCCTGCTTGACCATTTTCAGGGCCGTCGGTGGCAGGCGAGAGGCAGCTGCGGCGACTTCATGTGCCTTATGCATGGCCGTTCCGGCGGGCACGACATGGTCGGCAAGCCCCCAGTTGAAGGCCGTGGCCGCGTCAATCTTTTCGCAAAGCCCGGCGATCCGCTTGGCCCGGGCCGGACCGACCAGCGCCACGAAACGGGGGATGGAGCCCCAGCTCATATTCATGCCGCGCTCGACTTCCGGCACGTAGAAGACGGAATTCTCGGCGGCGACGCGCAGGTCGCAGGCTGTCGCCAGTGCCACGCCACCGCCGACACACCAGCCTTCGACGGCGCAGATGGTCAGAGCGTCGATATTCTCCCACGCCTCGCACATACGCGGACCGCGGCGCAGTAGGATTCTCCGTTCCCGGAGGGAGGATTTGGCTGCAGATGTCCCGGCCGGATCTTTCAGGTCGGCGCCCATCGAAAACTGGTCGTCCCGCCCGCTCAGAATAACGGTCGAGATTTCCGGTGCATCATGAAATTGGAGCGCCGCCTCTGTCAGGTCCTGCATCAATTGCTGGCTGAGGGCATTGGCCCGCGCGCCGGTATCGAACCGGACAATGGCAATCCGGCCATCAATCTCGGTACGGACCAGGTCGCTCATGTTGATTCGGCGGGCGGATGTTCGGCAGCATGGCGGATGAAGCGAGCAAGTTTTTCAGGCGTTTCTGCGCCCTGGGCTGCGAACTGCCGGTTGGCGATATAGGTGGGCACGCCGGTGATGCCGACTTCCCGGAAGAATTTCTCTTCGGTGCGGACAGTTTCGACATCAGCATCCGTAGGAAGAAGGTCTGCCACGATTGTGGTGTCGAGATCGATCTGGCGGGCAATGTCCACCAGAACGCCATGGTCGCCAATATCGCGTCCGTCGTGGAAGAAGGCGCGGAACAGCGCTTCCTTGGCGGCGGGCCCTTTGTTCTGACCCTGAGCCCAATGGACGAGGCGGTGGGCATCCAGGCTGTTCGGGCGCCAGCTGATCTCGTCGAAGCGGTAGGGAATATCCTCTGCCTCGCCATAATCGATCAGCGCCTGGCGCATGGCGCCGGAGCGTTCTTTCGCTTCTGGCGAGCTGAACGCCTTGCGCATGTATTCCTTGTAGTCGACCCCGCCCGCCGGAATGGACGGGTCGAGCTCATAAGGGCGGAACAGCAGTTCTACTTCCACGTCCGGCACCATGGCGATGGCCGTTTCGATGCGGCGCTTGCCGAGCCAGCACCAGGGGCAGACGAGATCGGAAACCATTTCAATAACAACAGGCATGGGCGCTACCTTATGCCATCCTGCTGGCGCCGTCACGGTTCGTCTGGCGTTTCCGGGGCGTCAGGGAAGACATAGCCATCACGTTCCAGTGTGCGGCGCACCTCGCTGGCCAGCCAGGTTTCCTGCAGTCCGGGCTGGTGGGGCCCTTTCTTCAGTTCCAGCCCGAAGGGCAGGGACACCTTGTCCGGCTTGCCGTCGGGCACGATTTCCGGTCCGGAGAATATCGTGCTGGGGGTGGGGGCCGGCATCATGGCAGACAGGGTCAGGCCGGCGGCGACCAGCGCACCGGTCCAGACATTTGACTTGAAAACGGCGAGCGCGACGTCTTCCCCATGGCGATGCAGCCGTGAGATCTGTGACGTCGTATGGCCGAGGAAGGCGAGGGAGGTGACGGCGCCCATGCGGCCGGCGCCCTGCAGGCCTGAGGCGGCTGCAATGAGGGCTGCGGCGATGATGAAGAAGCCGAAACTGTAGAGCGCGGCATGGTTTCCGAAGAGACGGGCCGTGGATTTGACGCCGATCATGGCATCGTCTTCCCGGTCTTGCAGGGCGTAGATCGTGTCATAGGCCACCGTCCAGCAGCCAAGGCCGATATAGAGCAGGATCGCGGGAAACCCGATGCTGCCAGCCACGGCGACACCTACCAGGGCGCCCCAGTTGAACGTCGCCCCGAGCCAGGCCTGCGGCCACCAGGTGACCCGCTTCATGAAAGGATAAGCGGCGACCAGCGGAATGGAGAGCAGGGCAATGATCTTGGCGTCGCCGGGCAGGCAGAGCCAGACAAGGAAGCCCACCGCCAGCTGTATGCCCAGAAAGACATGGGCTTCCCGCAGGCTGACCAGGCCGGCCGCCAGCGGGCGAAGCGCGGTGCGTTCCACTTTCGCATCGATGTCGCGGTCTGTGATGTCGTTCCAGGTGCACCCCGCCCCGCGCATGGCGACGGCGCCGATCAGAAACAGGACAGCCCAGATGAAATCAGTGAGGTAGAGCCCCGTCCGCACCCGCTCGAAGGCAAGTCCGATCAGGCAGGGCAGGTACAGCAGCCAGATGCCCACAGGCCTGTCCCACCGTGCCAGCATGGCATAGGGGCGCATGCCCGGAGGCAGGCGGGACAGCCAGCCCGGCAGAGCGCTGTCGGCAGGAGAGATCAGGGTCTCGGTCATCTGCGCGGCTTATAGCGCGGATTTTGCCGACGGACAGGGGATTGCACGTTTCAGGGGAGTGGTTACGCCACCGAGACGGTCTTGCGGTTCATGAAGGCGTGAAGCCCGTCGGCTGCAAGTTCCCGGCCATAGCCTGATTGTTTGATGCCGCCAAAGGGCAGGCGCGGATCGGAAGCCACCATGGAATTGATGAATGTCGCGCCAGCTTCAAGCGTGTTTATGGCCTGGTCGATTTCGGACTCCTCCTTGGAGAACAGGGCCGAACCGAGGCCGAACTCGCTGCGATTCGCGCGGGCGATGGCATCGTCGAGGCTGGAGACCTTCCAGAGATTGGCGACAGGGCCGAACATCTCCTCATCCGTCGAGGGCGTGCCGGAATGCGCTTCGGCAAGGATCTGAGGTGCCATCCAGGCGCCTTTGCCGGGCAGCGTCCGGTCTTTCGTCAGGCTTTCGGCGCCGCCCTGCAGGGAGCGGTCAACCTGGTCTGCCAGCTCATCGCGTATCTGGATTGTGGCAAGCGGGCCGATGTCCGTGCCGTCTTTCATCGGATCCCCCACTTCAAGCGCGTCGAACGCGGCGACGAAGCGTTTGCTGAATTCAGCATGGATGTCCGCGTGCACAAAGAACCGCTTTGCGGCGATACAGGACTGACCGGAATTCTGGGTGCGGGCCGTAACCGCCGTCTTCACCGCCTTGTCCAGATCGGCCGACGGCATGACTATGAAGGCGTCCGAACCGCCGAGTTCCAGAAGGCTCGGTTTGATGCTGTCCCCGGCAATCGCGGCCACGCTGCGCCCAGCAGGGCCGGACCCGGTCAGCGTCACGGCTTTCACCCGATTGTCGCGGATCACACCTTCGACGTCAGAGGAACCGATCAGCAGCGTCTGGAAACAGCCATCCGGGAAACCGGCGCGGCGGAAAACGTCTTCGATATTCAGGGCCGACCGCCAGACATTGGAGGCGTGCTTCAGCAGGCCCACATTGCCTGCCATCAGGCCCGGCGCGGCGAAACGGAAAACCTGCCAGAAGGGGTAATTCCACGGCATCACGGCCAGGACAGGCCCCATGGGCAGGTGGCGCACAAAGGCGCGATGCGCGTCGGTCTGGATCGTCTCATCCTGCAAATAGGCAGCGCCATGTTCGGCATAGTGACGGCAGGCAGTGGCGCATTTTTTTACTTCACCCTCAGCCTGGGCAAGGGGTTTGCCCATCTCCAGCGTGATGTCGCGCGCATATTCGGAGGCTTTGGCGTCCAGGATGTCTGCCGCGCTGTTCAGCAATTCGGCGCGCTCCGCCAGCGGTACGTTCCGCCAGCTGAGGAACCGTTCCTCGGCTTTGCTCAGCGCGGACTCGATGCCCGACGCGTTGAGCGGCGTGAAGCTTTCGATCACCTCGCCATTCGCTGGGTTGATTGACTGCACCTGTTTGTCTGGCATGGCGTGCTCCTGACTTAACCTTGTCCCTGTATAAGCCTATACACCGCCCATGAGTTCCATACCCCGACTGTTTGTGACGCAGGACCTGGCGGAAGGCGCAGCTTTTCCGCTGGACGATGCGCAATCGAATTACCTGCTTCGAGTCCTGCGTTTGGGCATCGGGGCGGCCGTGCGCGTGTTCAATGGCCGGGATGGCGAATGGGCTGCCCGGATCGCCAATGTGCAGGGCAAACGTGCCAGTCTTGAGCCGGTATCCCGGGTTCGCCCCCAGCCGGACGTGCCAGCCAGTGCGCCTATCCTGTTGTTTGCCCCGGTGAAAAAGGCAGAGACGGATTTCATCGTGGAAAAGGCGACCGAACTCGGGGCCGCGCAGATCTGTCCGGTTCTGACGGAACGGACGCAGACCCGCACGGTCCGGCTCGACCGTTTCCACAAGATTGTGCTGGAGGCCGCCGAACAGACCGAAAGGCTGGACCTGCCGGAGGTGACAGACCTTCAGCCGCTTGCCGCGGCGCTGGATGCGCTGGCGGCGGGAACGGTCGTGATCTTCTGTGATGAGCGGGGCGACGACACAGATGCGCCCTGGGGCGGCGAGACAGGCCGGGCAGGCCCCATTGCGGACGTGCTGGCAGGGCTCGGCGAGGCACCGGTCGCAATCCTCATCGGCCCGGAAGGCGGGTTCACCCCGGAAGAGCGTGACTGGCTTCGTGGCCGGGAAGATGCCGTCGCGGTCAGTCTTGGCCCGCGTATCCTGCGTGCAGAAACAGCCGCTGTTGCAGCGCTCTCTGTCTGGCAGGCGCTGAAGGGGGACTGGCGCTGAACGAAAGCGGGGGTGCCTGTCTTGACGCAGGGAGACCAATACTTTTTCTCAGGGGCATGAATCGCGGGGGTGCAGTCATGAAACAAGATTGGAAGCGGGCCATTATGTCCGGGGGCTTGCTGGCTGGCCTTCTCTGCCTGACAGCGGCGCCGGCTTATGCGGAAGACGAAGCCAATCCCGTCGGCTGCGCGGCGATCTACCGGCAACTGAACGAGCTGCGAAGTGAAGCGCTGACGCCATCAACTCTCCGGAAACGGCAAATCAACGAATTTGAAGCCTTCGACTTTTCAGCACGTGAAGCAACGATGCTCGAATTGGTCGACTCAGATCCGGCGATGACGCCGGACGACGTCGACACGATTTACGCGTTGATGGCGATGACGTCGTTCGACGAGCCCCTGACGGAGTTTTCAATGACTCCTGAAATCATCGTTGGCACGCTCAAGACCGCTTCAGATTGCGACAAGCACTATGAATTAGGCCCCGTGTCCGACACGCTGATCCGGCATTTCGAATAAAAAGCCGGCCTGGCTCAGTAAAACCAGCGCCTGATCGGTCTCGGCCTGGCGCCTTCCCAGCGGCGTTTCCAGTCTATGGCGAGGCCGACCCGGTGATTGATCTTTCCGTCCCAGACCGGCTTCAGCCCAACCGACAGCAGTGTGTCGTGCAGGCGCTGGCCGATGGCCACATTGTCTTCCGGTGAGGCGGTCGCATCGGCTGCGCCATAGCTGATATACAGGCTGCCGCTCTCCACGGCGCTTTCGGTATCCTGCTGGTGGAAGAAGACATACCCCTTCGGTTCGCGGCCGGAGAGGTCCTGAAAGTCATCCATTTCGATGCCGATTTCAGCAGCGCCGCACGTGCCGCAGCAGGTAAAGTGCTGGCGGGCGACAATGCCTTCGTCTTCCAGCATGTCGAAGGCGAGGGCGAGACGGTCGTAATCGGTGAGGACCTGCCACGCCTCCTGCTCCTCAATGAGCGCGGACACGGCATGGACGAGGGCGTTACGCACCTCGACCTGGCGATCGCGCTCGGTGAGCGGGCTGCGAAAATCCTGCGCGTAATCCAGCAGGATTTCCTCGATTTCCTCCAACGGCTCAAAGCCGCCACGAACGTGCAGACGCGCCCACATTTTCAGGTCGTCGCGTTCATCGGTTGTCATCTTGGTCATCTGCGGACTCTCAAGTTAAACTAATTCGTGAGATTAACGCGGTTGGCGTTCAAGCGAAACAACCTTATCTGCAAGCTTCATTATGGTTCGCAATAGGGGGTTTGGGATGACCACGCCAACGTCGGACATCGACGAAACCTCACCGCGCATAGCGGGAAAGCATGAACTCGTTGCGTATCTGGAGGCCGGGAACAAGCCGGCCGCAGATTGGCGCATCGGGACTGAACACGAGAAGTTTGGCTTCCTGCGCGAGAATCTCGCGCCGCTGCCCTATGACGGCAAGGCCTCCGTGCTGGCCATGCTGGAGGGATTGAGAGACCAGTTCGGCTGGGATCCCATAGAGGAAGGCGGCAAACTGATCGGATTGCAGCGCGATGGCGCCAGCGTATCGCTTGAGCCGGGCGGCCAGTTCGAACTGTCCGGTGCGCCGCTGGAGACGATCCACCAGACATGTACCGAAGTTGGCCGGCATCTGGAGGAAGTCCGCGAAATCGCCGATCCGTTGGGAATTGCATTCCTCGGCCTGGGCGCCAGCCCGCTGTGGAGCCTCGCCGAGACGCCGGTAATGCCGAAAGGCCGCTACAAGATCATGATGGAGTATATGGACAAGGTTGGGCGCCTTGGCCGCCAGATGATGTTCCGGACCTGCACCGTGCAGACCAATCTCGACTTCGAATCAGAAGCAGACATGGTGAAGAAGTTCCGGGTGGCGCTCGCACTGCAGCCGCTGGGCACGGCGCTGTTTGCCAATTCGCCTTTCATGGAAGGCCGGCCGAACGGCTTCCTGTCCTACCGGTCACAGATCTGGACGGACACCGACCCGGACCGGACGGGCATGCTGCCCTTCGTATTCGAGGACGGCATGGGCTTCGAGCGCTATGTCGATTATGCCCTCGACGTGCCGATGTACTTCGTGCGCCGGGGCGGAAAATACCTGGACGCCAGCGGCCTCAGCTTCCGGGATTTCATGGATGGCAAGCTTGAAATCCTGCCGGGCGAGCGGCCGGCGCTCGATGACTTCGTCGATCACCTTTCCACCATCTTCCCGGAAGTCCGCCTGAAGCGGTTCCTGGAAATGCGCGGGTCCGACGCCGGGCCGTGGTCACACTTGTGTGCTTTCTCGGCGTTCTGGGTAGGGCTGCTCTATTGTCCGACCTGTCTCGATGCGGCGTGGGACCGCGTGAAGACATGGACGGCGGCAGAGCGCGAAGCGATACGCCAGTCGGTCCGGACACTTGGTCTCAGAACACCCATTCCGGGCGGTGCCACTCTGCAGGACCTGGCTATGGAAATGCTGGACCTTTCCCGAATCGGACTCAGCAATCGCAACAATCTCTCCGCATCTGGTGACAACGAGACGGGCTACCTGTCTGAGCTGGATGAGATTGCCCGTTCCGGCAAAACACCTGCAGAACGCCTGCTCGAACGCTATTACGGCCCCTGGAACAGGGACGTGCGCCACGTTTTCACGGAAAAGGCCTATTAGGGCACAGCGTTCCCTCTAATCCGCCCTAAAAAGCAGAAACTGCCTTGAGCCTTGCTGCATAGCGAGCTCAATATGCGCAATTCAGGGAAGCTGACGGGAGAGAAACAGGTGACCGACAACGCGATAGCTGCCGGCCAGGAGCAGGGGAAAACCTTTCTGGGCCATCCAACAGGGCTGTTTGTTCTGTTCTTTGCTGAGATGTGGGAGCGCTTTTCCTACTATGGCATGCGGGCTCTGCTGGTTCTCTATCTGACCAAGCATTTCCTGTTTGATCGAGAAGCCGCCTATGGCCTATATGGCGCCTACACGACGCTGGTCTATATCGGGCCGGTGATCGGCGGCTTCCTGGCCGACAGATACCTTGGTGCCCGCAAGGCGGTCACGATCGGCGCCATTTTTCTCGTACTTGGTCACCTCGGTATGGCGGTGGAAGGGGACCCGGTCCTGGATGGACAGGCGCCCGATGCAGGTGTCCTGAACATATTCTATTTCAGCCTGGCGCTGATCATTGTCGGGGTTGGCTTCCTGAAGGCAAACATCTCCACAATCGTTGGTTCACTCTACAAAAAGACGGATACGCGGCGCGATTCGGCCTTCACCATCTTTTATGTCGGTATCAACACCGGCGCGTTCCTTGGGGCCCTCATCGCGGGGTATCTGGGGGAGACCTTTGGCTGGGCTTATGGCTTTGGCGCGGCCGGTGTCGGCATGCTGCTCGGGCTTGTCGTCTTTGTCTGGGGCAAGCCCGCCCTGCGCGGTGCGGGGGAGCCAAACGATCCGGTGAAGCTTTCTGCGCCGATGGTCGGCCCGCTCAACCGCGAGCATATGATCTGGCTGGGCGCAATCGCGACGACTTTCATCGTCTGGTTCCTCGTGCGCAGTCAGGGCACGGTGAATACGTTGCTGCTGATCGCCATGACGGTCACCTATCTCTACATTGTCTGGCGCGCGGTGGCGAAGCTGAACCCGCACCAGCGAAACCGGATCATCGTTGCGCTGATCCTGATCTCTACCAACGTTCTGTTCTGGGGTCTGTTCGAGCAGGCGGGTTCCTCGCTGAACCTGTTCACGGATGAGCATGTCGACCGCAACCTGTTTGGCTGGGAAGTCCCGGCGTCGATGTTTCAGTCGATCAACGCCTTGTACATCATGACCCTTGGTCCGGTATTTGCCGGCCTTTGGGTCTGGCTCGGCAAGAGAGGCCTGGAGCCGAGTGCGCCGATGAAGTTCGCTCTGGCGCTGATGCAGCTTGGTGCCGGTTTCCTTGTGCTTGCATTCGGTTCCAGCGTCGGGAGTATGACGCCGGTGATCTTCATCTTCCTGATCTACCTGCTTCACACGACTGGTGAGCTTTGCATGAGCCCGGTCGGTCTGTCGGCCATGACGCGCCTGTCGGTTACTTCCATGGTCGGCCTGATGATGGGCGCGTGGTTCCTGGCATCCGGCGCCGGCAATGCCGTGGCGGCACTCATTGC
The DNA here is from genome assembly GCF_963677035.1 of uncultured Hyphomonas sp. Taxonomy (NCBI): domain Bacteria; kingdom Pseudomonadati; phylum Pseudomonadota; class Alphaproteobacteria; order Hyphomonadales; family Hyphomonadaceae; genus Hyphomonas; species uncultured Hyphomonas sp. The sequence continues at coordinate 3,352,022 of NZ_OY781472.1, read as the reverse complement.
TCAGGCAACGGCCTCGGGGGCGGGTGACGGCGTGGGGCAGGTCCTTTCGGTCTACACCAAGGTGGGCTGGTTCGCGATCGGCGTCGGCGTTCTGTTTGCGATCGCCGCGCCCTTCATGACGAAGATGATGCACCTGGACACGCTGTCGGACGATTCCGTGGAAGATGTCGGGACGGTTGATACGTTCGGTTCCAACACCGATCCGGGCGCGCCGGACAAGACGCTCGGTTAAGCTCTGTCTGCCGGACATAATGAAGGGGCGGCTCTTGAAAAGGGCCGCCCTTTTTCATTGTTTCATGCTGAGGCAGATCAGGCCTTCGTCTGAAAGACCTAGTTGTAAGGCGGAATGAACGGATCCGTTGGCAGGCCGCGCTTCAGCCAGCCATCGCCGCTCTCTTCATTGCCCACCATGCCTTCGGCGATATTGAAGACATGGCTAAAGCCGGCCCTTTCAAGTACGCTGGCGGCTTCTTTGGAGCGCTTTCCGCTCCGGCAGATCACCGCGATGGGCTGTTCGAGATCCCCAAGAACGGCGCCACGCGCCTGTGCGATGAAATCCCGGTCTTTCACATTGATGCCATGGCTGTCGCGGGGCAGGCCGGTCATGGCCCATTCCGTTGGGGTCCGGACATCCAGAACCACGATTTCGCCTCGCTGCACCATTTGCCAGGCGGAATCGGCTGGCAGGTTGCCGGGTTCCGCACACGCGGGCGCTGTCATGAAAGTGGCCCCGAGAAGGGCTCCAATCAGGAATCGCATTGTATCACCGTCCTCTACTGATCGGACACACGAACGAATCACGCCGTGTCCCACTGTCCGATTGTGGCCAGAAAGTGACAAAATGATTCCGGAGCTTCAAGTGCCGAGCCCCGGTTGTTACAGCAATTTTAGCCTGCACCGCCGACTGTTAGGGCACCAACCTTCAGAGTTGGCTGCCCAACGCCCACCGGGATGGATTGTCCGGCCTTGCCGCACATGCCGACGCCGTCATCCATGGCAAAGTCATTGCCGATCATGGTGACGTCCTGCAGCACGGTCGGACCATGTCCGATGAGGGTGGCATTCTTCACCGGCGCGATCACCTTGCCGTTCTCAACGAGATAGGCCTCCGTGCACTGGAAGACGAAATTGCCGGAAGTGATATCCACCTGGCCGCCGCCGAAATCCACTGCCCACAGGCCGCGCTTGATCGATGACACGATCTCTTCCGGATCCTTGTCACCCCCCAGCATCACCGTATTGGTCATGCGCGGCATGGTCTGCGCCTCGTAGCTTTCGCGCCGGCCATTGCCTGTCGGTTGCTGGCCCATCAGGCGCGCATTCAGCCGGTCCTGCATGTAGCCCTTCAGGATTCCATCCTCGATCAGAACAGTCCGCTGGGTTTGTGTGCCTTCGTCGTCAAAGGACAGCGAACCGCGCCGGGCCTCAATGGAACCGTCATCGATGACCGTCACGCCCTTCGCGGCGACCTGTTCGCCGATCCGGCCTGCGTACACGCTTGTGCCTTTGCGGTTGAAGTCGCCTTCCAGGCCGTGCCCCACGGCTTCGTGCAGCAGGACGGCGGGCCAGCCCGGGCCGAGCACAACTTCCATCTCGCCGGCAGGGGCCGCAATGGATTGCAGGTTCACCGATGCCTTGCGGATGGCCCGGCGGACCATATCCTGCCACCGTTCGGGCCGGATCCAGTCGTCATAAGCCGCCCGGCCGCCAGCACCGGCACCGGCCGACTCGCGCCGGCCATTTTCTTCCAGCGTCACCGAGACGTTGAGGCGGACCAGTGGGCGAATGTCCGAGAAGGCCGCGCCGTCCGGGCGCAGGATGTCGACTTCCGTATGGCTGCCTGAAAGGGACACCGAGACCTGCACGACCCGCGGATCGCTGGCCCGTGCCCAGGCGTCGATTTCGGCCAGAAGGCCGGTTTTGATGGAAAAGTCAGGTGCGGCAGTCGGGTCAATCGGCTGATAAAGGCGGCGATTGGCCGGAACGGGGCTTGCGGCCAGCTTTCCGGAATAGCCGCGTTTTGCCTCTGACGCCGTTGATGCGGCCCTGCGGATCGCATCCAGGGACAGTTCTGAGGCATAGCCCGACCCTTGCGCCTCTCCTGCGACAACGCGCAGGCCGAAGCCCTGATCTGTGTCGAAGGCGGCGGATTTCAGCCGGCCATCGTCGAATACAAAGCTCTCCGAGCGGGAGCGTTCGACATACAGGTCACCATCGTCACCGCCGCGTACGGCGTCAGCTAGAATGTCGGTGGCTTGGCGGAGATCGAAGGGAAGGGCGTTTTCTGTCATTCAGACTAGATGCGCGTCCGCAGCGTGGGCGGCAAGAGGCGGACGTGCGGTTTCCCGAAACCAGCGCTTCAGTTGGTCACGGTGAAGCGGGTGAGCTGCCATTTGGCGCGTTCGAAATCCGGATTGAGTTCCAGGGCTTTCTGGAAGTCCGAATAGGCGCCAGCCAGGTCTCCGGTGTTTTCCCGCGCGATGGCCCGGTTGTAGTAGGCGGCGTAGAGTTCCTGGCTGTCGAGTTCGATGGCCTTGTTCAGTGAGACAAGGGCTGAGTCGAAATCCTTGCGGAAAATAAGGGCTGCGCCCTCGTTCAGCCACACAGCGCCGAGCTCGGGTTTCATCTTCTTGGCTGTGCTGTAGTCGGACAGGGCAGCGTCATAATCGCCGGCACGCATGCGGAGCACGCCGCGATTCGTATAGGTTGCCGCCTTGTTCTCGGTGTTCATCAATTCGGCCTGAATCGCTTTGGTGCAGATTCGCTCGCCTTCCTGAGGGGAGGCGCGGCCGTACAGGGCGGCTTGATAGCAATCTCGGGCGATTCCACCGCCGATGACGGACACCTGAGCGGACGCTGCGGGGGCGGCGATGGCGAGAAAGCTGGCGGCAAGCAGGGCAGATCGGATCATGGTAGCCTCCGAATTACGGGATTTAACCATACCATTTAACCATCGATGAGGCGAGGCGACGACAGACTGCGACAATATTGAACGCGGAAAGAGGTAGGTTGCGGTTAGTACGTATTGTAGATACAGGAACAGAGATTCCAACGAGACGAGGATTCCTTCGTGCGACACCTTCTTGCCGCTCTTAGCGCAGCGTTGTTCGCCGCTCCGGCTTTTGCTGCCATTCCGCGCGATGGCGCGATTGGTATGCAGCCCGCCGCGACGCGCATTGCCGAGCGTATCCATAACTTCCACGCGTTCCTGCTGTGGATCATTATTCCTATCACCATTTTCGTTATGATCCTGCTGCTCTGGGTCATCGTACGGCACAATGCCCGTGCAAACCCGACACCGCGCAAGTTCAGCCACAACACGCTGATTGAGGTGATCTGGACCGTCGTCCCGGCGCTGATCCTTGTTGGGATTGCGAGCCAATCCTTCCCGAACCTTTTCTATCAGGATGTTCCGCCAAACCTCGAGCGGGTTCAGGAAAAGGCCAACAAGCTGCTCGCTGATGGCAAGTCGGCTGAATACGAGCGCTTTACGAAGGAATACAATCCCGAAGCCGCGGCGCTGGGCTTCGTGAACGTCAAGGCACAAGGCAACCAGTGGAACTGGACCTATACTTATCCGGACATCATCGATGATGCCGGCTATCCGCTGGAATTCGTGTCGAACCCGCTTCAGGTCGGTCTGTCGACCGATTCCAAGGTAGGCCCTCGCAACCTGGCCGTCGATTATCCGATGGTTGTGCCGGTTGGGCGTTACATTCGCTACTACACGGCTGCGGCTGACGTGATTCACTCGTTCGCTGTGCCGTCCTTCGGTATCAAGACGGATGCTATCCCGGGCCGCCTGAATGAAGGCTGGTTCCTCGTCAAAGAGCCGGGGACCTATTATGGCCAGTGTTCGGAACTTTGCGGCGTGAACCATGCCTTCATGCCAATCGAAGTCCGGGTTGTGCCGCAAGAACAATTCGACCGCTGGGCGGAGCTGATGCTTGCCGGCGATTATGATGCTGCAGCCGCGTCGGTGCAGGCCATCGCTTCCGTTGAACCGGCGACTAAGTTCGCCGCGGTCACTGAATAAAACGAGAGAGAAGAGTACGTCCCATGCCCATGGATGAAGTCGCCCTCGACCACGCCCACGACGATCACGACCACAAGCCTGGTTTCTTTACGCGTTGGCTGTTTTCTACCAACCACAAGGACATCGGTACGCTGTACCTGATCTTCGCGATGATTGCGGGGATCGTGGGGTACACGCTTTCCGGCCTGATCCGCTGGGAACTTGCTGAGCCGGGTATCGGCGTGCTGACGCAATTTGTTGCCGGCGAAGGCGACGTGGCCATCCAGAATGCCAAGCATTTCTACAACATGGTCGTCACCTATCACGGCCTGATCATGATCTTCTTCATGGTCATGCCAGCCCTGATCGGGGGCTTCGGCAACTGGTTCGTGCCGCTGATGATCGGCGCGCCTGACATGGCGTTCCCGCGCATGAACAACATCTCGTTCTGGCTGACGGTTTCTGCTTTCGTCCTGGCTTGCATCTCGATGACGATCCCGGGCGGTTCTGCCGGCAACGGTTTTGCGGGCGGCTGGGTGCTTTACCCGCCATTGTCCTCGACGACCGGTCACCCTGGTCCTGCTATGGATGTGTTGATCCTGGCTCTTCACACGGCCGGTATCGCGTCGATCCTCGGTGCCATCAACTTCATCGTGACCATCCTGAACATGCGTGCGCCGGGTATGACCCTGCACAAGATGCCGCTGTTCGCCTGGGGCGTGCTGGTAACGGCTGTCCTGCTTCTGCTGTCACTTCCGGTGCTCGCTGCTGCGCTGACCATGCTGCTGACAGACCGGAACTTCGGCTCACAGTTCTTCAACCCGGCAGGTGGCGGCGACCCGGTCATGTTCCAGCACCTGTTCTGGTTCTTCGGTCACCCGGAAGTCTACATCATGATCCTGCCGGCCTTCGGCATCATCAGCCACATCGTGTCGACCTTCTCCAAGAAACCGATCTTCGGTTATCTCGGCATGGCTTACGCCATGGTGTCGATCGGCGTCATCGGCTTCGTTGTGTGGGCGCACCACATGTACACTGTCGGTATGGATGTGGATCTGAAAGCTTACTTCGTGGCTGCAACGATGGTCATCGCAGTGCCGACCGGCATCAAGATCTTCTCGTGGATCGCGACGATGTGGGGCGGCTCCATTGAGTTCAAGGTTCCCATGCTCTGGGCCATCGGCTTCATCTTCCTGTTCACCGTCGGTGGTGTGACGGGGGTGGTGCTGGCCAATGCCGGTATCGACCATTCGCTGCACGACACCTATTACGTGGTCGCGCACTTCCACTACGTGCTGTCGCTGGGCGCCGTGTTCGGTCTCTTCGCTGGCTGGTACTACTGGTTCGAGAAGATGTTCGGCATCAAGTACAATGGCTTCATCGGTGGCCTGCACTTCTGGCTGATGTTCATCGGTTCGAACGTGCTGTTCTTCCCGCAGCACTTCCTGGGCCTGCAGGGCATGCCGCGGCGTTACATCGACTATGCGGACGGCTTCGCCACCTGGCACCACGTCTCCTCGCTCGGTTATGTCATCACGATGGCTGCCACGCTTGTCTTCTTCATCGGCGTTGCTGAGGCATTCATCCGCCGCCGCAAGGGTGTGGGCAATCCGTGGGGCGAAGGTGCCACGACGCTGGAATGGACGCTGCCGTCGCCGCCGCCGTTCCACCAGTACAATGAACTGCCGCACGTTACGGCCAAGGGCGGTCACTAATTCACCGCTTGTGAAATACGCAACCGCAGCGGCCTCTCGTCCCACGAGAGGCCGTTCGCATTCAGAAAGCCCGGAAAAAGAAGGACCTGAAACGTTGAACATGCGCCTGCCCATCGTGATCGGCATGTATGCCTTCATCGTGGTGTTTCTGCCGCGCAATCCGGCTGTAGACCGCATGTTCGATAAGGTCCGGACAATCGATCCGAACGTCGCGATTACGGTTTCCGTGCTCGCCCTGATCGCCGGGGGGATCGGCTTATGGTTGTTCTGGCGCCAACCGAAAGGCCTGCTGCGCACCAGGCCCAGCCGAAAGCTGGTGATCGTCAATTCCGGGCTGGTCGGGATCGTGTTCGCAGGCATCTTTGACGTGATGCAGAGACTGTCCGGTGCCGCGACCGACCTCATCAGCCTGATCCTCGTGCCTATTGCTTTCATGATTGCGGAAGGCACCTATCTGGCCCTCGAATGGCGCTTGAACCGCAAGTTTGATAAGGATTGAATCTGTCCCGGCTTGCCGCCCATATGTTGCGATGGCAGCGGCCACCTCAAATCCATACGACACTGAACCAACCGGACCTTAAATGACCGACGCACCCGCCACTCCTGAAAAACGCTACGGCACTGCCGGCGATTATGTGCAGCTGCTGAAGCCGCGTATCATGATGCTGGTGGTGTTTACGGCCGTGGCCGGTCTGATCGCCGCGACCGGCGTGACCGGCCAGACCATGAATCCTTTGATGGCCGCCATTGCTGTTCTGGCTGTTGCACTCGGCTCCGGTGCGGCTGGCGCGATCAACATGTGGTACGATTCCGACATCGACAAGGTGATGACCCGGACATCGACCCGGCCCATCCCGTCTGGAGCCGTACCGCGGGAAGAGGCGATTGCTTTGGGCCTGATCATGAGCGGCGTTTCCGTGCTGCTTATGTGGCTCGCCTCAAACTGGCTTGCGGCCGGGCTTCTTGCTTTTTCCATATTCTATTACGGCGTCATCTATACGATGTGGCTGAAGCGCTCGACCCCGCAGAATATCGTCATCGGTGGCGGGGCCGGTGCTTTTCCTCCGGTGATCGGGTGGGCTGCGGTAACGGGAAACACACCGCTGGATGCGTGGATTCTGTTTGCGATTACCTTCTTCTGGACGCCGCCGCATTTCTGGGCCCTCAGCCTGGTGGCGCATTCGGAATATGAAAAGGCCGGCGTGCCGATGCTGCCTGTAACGCATGGCGCCAAGGCGACCCGGCTGCAGATGCTGCTGTACACGATCGTCCTGGCTGTCGTCTCGATGGTGCCTTTGGTAACCGGGCTTGGCGGGTGGATTTACGGCGTTGTGACAGGCGTGCTGAACCTGGCCTTCCTGTACTATGCCGTCCGGGTCTGGCGTTCGCATGCCGGTGACCCCGGCGCGCCGGGCAGCGACCAGAAGCTTGCGCGAAGCATGTTCCTGTTCTCGATCCTGTATCTGTTCCTGGTCTTTGCCGCTCTGATTGTGGAGCACGCAGCCGGGCTGCACTTTCCCGTAGGAGGTTTCTGATGAGCGATGACGGCTTTCAGCCGGGCGAGGAACATTTCCCTGAGCCGGCGCATCTGGACCCGGCTGCGCTCGCGGCTCAGAAGCGGCGAAATCTTTGGTTGGGGGTGGCATTGCTGGGCTTTGTCGTTCTCGTGGGGCTCACCACTTTCGTGCGCCTTAGTGAGACAGAGGACAATCAGGCTGAATTTTACTACAATATGAATCAGGCGGGACCGGACGAAGCTCCTGCGCTTCCGCCGGGAATGTCGCCGGATCAGGCCATGCCACCCGAAAATCTGTCGGTGGATCCTGAGGTTTCGGAAGATGTCGTCGTGGAAGAGGAGACACCCGGACAATGAAACTGTCGAACGCCAAAGTTGCCGGCATTTCGGTCGCGGTCTTCACGGCCATGCTGGGGCTCGGTTTTGCCGCGAAGCCGCTTTACGGCACGTTCTGCCGGGTCACGGGGTATGGGGGCACCACCCGAATCGCCACATCGGCTCCGAAGGAGATTGTCGATCAGACCATTACCGTGCGTTTCGACACGAATGTGGCCGATCTCCCATTGGAGTTTCAGCCATTACAGCGCTCTCAGGATGTGAAGATCGGCCAGCATGGCCTGGCCTTTTTCGAAGTGTCCAATCCGACCGACGAGGAAATCCACGTCATTGCCGCGTATAATGTGACGCCGCACTATTCCGGCAAATATTTCAACAAGCTGGAGTGTTTCTGTTTCGATGAACGGGTGATTGCACCTCACGAGACCAAGAAACTGCCCGTCGTTTACTTCATCTCGCCGGACATGGTGGATGACCATGTGGCGGACCAGCTTGAGACCATAACGCTCAGCTATACGTTCTATGAAAGCTCGAAATATAACGGGCCAAAAACCCAGGCGGCGCTGGGTGCGGCGAATTCAGCCGCGGGCGGCTGAAACTGTTGCACTTTTGGTGCGGAGCGGTCTAAACAGACCAGAGATTCTAGGGATATAAATCAAGGGGTCCGCCAGACATGGCTCACGGCGAAGTCAAACACGATTATCATCTGGTAAACCCGTCACCGTGGCCGCTTCTCGGCTCGTTGTCGGTATTGGTTCTGGCGCTTGGCAGCGTCAATTTCATGAAGGGCCTTTTCGGCATGGAAAAGGGAACCGTGTGGCTTATGGCCCTCGGTTTTGCCATGGTCGGCTGGGTCATGATCGGCTGGTGGCGCCAGGTCATCAAAGAAGGCAAAGAAGGCGATCATACGCCGGTTGTGATGATCGGCCTGCGCTATGGCATGATCCTGTTCATTGCCTCCGAAGTGATGTTCTTCGTTGGCTGGTTCTGGAGCTTCTTCGAATTTGCCATCTATCACAGCGCACGTATCGGTGAGAACTGGGATGCCGGGAACCCGCTATACGCGGATGCGCTTGCCAAGTTCGGCGACTGGCCGCCCGTTGGTGTTGAAACCTTCGATCCGTTCCATCTTCCGCTGATCAACACGCTGATCCTGCTTCTTTCGGGTACGACGGTCACCTGGGCACACCACGCCCTGCAGCATGGCGACCGTTCCGGCGCCAAGCTGGGCCTTTTGGTCACGATCCTGCTCGGCATGGCCTTCACAACCCTTCAGGTGTTCGAATACAGCCACGCACAGTTCAGCTTCGACGGCACGCTGTACGGTTCGGCCTTCTTCATGGCGACCGGTTTCCACGGCGCACACGTCGTGATCGGTACCTTGTTCCTGATCGTCTGCATGCTCCGTCTGCTCGTTGGCGGCATGTCGCCCAAACATCACCTCGGTTTCGAATTCGCCGCCTGGTACTGGCACTTCGTGGATGTGGTCTGGCTGTTCCTGTTTGCCTTCGTCTACGTCACGCCGTACCTCGTTCTGGGTAGCGGGCATTAGACAACCGCGCATTCAAGCGCTGATTTTCAAGGGCCCGCCGGCGCGCAACCGCCCGGCGGGCTCTGCTTATTCGGGCAGGGCCGTTCCCTGCGGCTGAAAGGGTCGAAGATGACTTTTCGTCCGTATCCCGTGATGACCGTGCTGACGCTGATCAGCCTCGGCATACTGATCTGGCTTGGCAACTGGCAGTATGGCCGTTTCACAGCGAAAATGGCGCTCGATCGGCAGACGCCGGACTGGACCGTTCTGGACGGCGAGATCGTGCCCGGTAGCGAAATTCTTTCCTACTATTTTGTGGAGGGGCAGTCGGGCTGGATGCGCGTGGTCGCTGTCGATACGGGCGAGTCTGTGGTCTACACGCCGATCGAAATTGTCCAGCAAGTCGACCCTCCGGGCGTTTGTGAGGGGGAACACTGTGCGGCAGGCCGGTTGTCGGCCAGAGGCGTTTACAAGCCGGCTTTCAAGCGCAACACCTTCACCGCCGCCGACGACGCGGCAAATCGTGTTTTCTATGTGCTGGACCCTGCGGAGTTCGCGCCGCTCCTGCCGGGGGACCCGGCTTCGCGCGTGACGCCGGAAGTGTTCGAGCCGGAGGTCATCCGGATGGTCTCTGAAAGTGGTTCCTATCTGGTCGACAATCCTTATGCGCGTATGCGCCTGGATGACGAATTGCCGCCACAACGGCATTTCGGGTACGCGATTACCTGGTGGGGGCTGGCCATGGCGCTTCTCGGCGTATATCTCGCCTTTCATCATCAGAAGGGACGGCTCAGGTTCCGGAACGAGGGCAAATCGTGAAGTATATTTCTACCCGGGGCCAGGCTCCGTCTACTGACTTTGCCGGCGCGTGCCTGGCTGGCCTTGCGCCGGACGGCGGGCTGTATGTGCCAGAGCGTTTCCCGCAGATTGATCCTCCTGCAAAGGGCGAGACCTATCACGAAGTCGCCGCGCGTATTCTGTCCGCGTTCACGGGGGATGCGATTCCGCTGGAAGACCTGAAGCCGCTTTGCGCGCGGGCCTATGGCAGCTTTGCCCATCAGTGCGTCGCTCCGCTGACCCAGTGGCGCCAGGATGCCTGGCTGATGGAATTGCATCATGGTCCGACGCTGGCATTCAAGGATATCGCGATGCAGATCATCGCGCAGATCTACGATTATCTTCTCGGCAAATCCGGCCAGCGCATGATGATTGTCTGCGCGACCTCTGGTGACACCGGGGGTGCTGCTGCCGCCGCGTTTGCCGGTGCAAAGCATGCTGATCTCGTAATCCTGCACCCGCATGGGCGGATTTCGCCGGTGCAGAGGATGTTCATGACCACGACCGGCGCGCCGAATGTGGTGAACCTGGCGCTTGATGGCGATTTTGATGATTGCCAGGCCATTGTGAAAGACATGTTTGGTGACCGGGAATTTGTGAACCGGGTGAATCTGTCCGGCGTGAATTCCATCAACTGGGCGCGTGTGGCCGCGCAGTCGGTCTATTACGCGACCGTGCAGGCGGCGCTCGGCGGCGCGCTCCGCTTTGTCGTGCCCAGCGGAAACATGGGCGATGCACTGGCGGGATATGTGGCTGCCCGCTGCGGTCTTCTGGAGGGTGGATTTGAAGCGGTATGCGCGGTGAACGCGAACGATGCGCTCGCCCGTCTGTTCAATACCGGCGTGATGTCCCGCGCCTCGGCGGTCGCGACGCCGAGCCCGGCCATGGATATTTCCGTGCCGTCCAACTTCGAACGGCTGCTGTTTGAAATGACCGGACGTGATGCCGATGCCGTCCGAGCCACATATGACACCTACAAGCAGTCTGGCGAAGCACAACTGCCGGAAGACGCAGTCTCGCGCCTGAAATGCTCCGGCCTGTCGGCCGCCTCTGTCAGCAATGACGAGACAATGGGGGAGATGGCACGTTTCGAGCAGGAGACCGGTTGGCAGATTTGTCCGCATACGGCGGTCGGGACCTTCCATGCACGCCGCCTGCCTGATGCCGATGTCAAAACGGTCGTTCTCGCAACTGCAGCAGCGGCCAAGTTTCCTGAAACGGTAGAAGAGGCGACCGGGCGCAAACCTGTCATGCCCGCGCGGGCGGAAGTGCTCTACCAGCAAGAAGAAGTGTTTGAGCAGACTGAGGCATCCATCGCCGCTGTGCGTGCGCGCATAGAGCAGCATGTGGGGCGGAGCCGGTAGCATGTTGCCGCCCTTGCGCGAAACGCTGGTAACGACGGAGCGGCTGGTGCTCGCGCCGCCGTTTCGGGCCGATTTTGCGGAGTGGGCAGATGTCCGGGAACGCAGCCGGACACATCTGGAGCCCTGGGAACCCGTCTGGCCAGGGGATGTACACAGCAAGGCGGACTGGGGCCGGCGCCTGAAGGCCTGGCACAGCGGCTGGCGTAATGGCCGGGCGTACGTTTTCCTGATCCGCCGTCAGACCGACGACAGGCTGATCGGAGGTGTTTCACTCACAAATGTACGCAGCTGGCCAGCCCAGGCGGCCAATCTCGGCTACTGGATCGGGGCAGACTATCAGGGCAACGGCTACATGCATGAAGCTGTGGGGACGATTTGTGCCTGGGCGTTCCAGGTTCTGGACCTCTGGCGCATCGAAGCCGGCACTTTGCCCACCAACGAACGGTCGCAACGAGTCCTCGCGAAAACCGGATTTGAACGCGAAGGATATGCCCGCGAATACCTGGAGATTGCAGGAAAGCGGGAAGACCACGTACTTTTCGCACTCGTCAGGCCGGCGATGCAGGGTTAGATTCCCATCATCATGGCGCAACCTTCCGAGATAAGCCCGCAGGGCAACTGGCACTGGAGTGCCCCCGCCAGGCGCCTCGTGATCGATGTGCCGCCCGGCTCTCCCTATTCTGAGCTGTCCGGTGACTGGTCCATCGATGCACTGGAACAGATGCTTGAGGGCCTGAGTCGAGGTCGCCTGGAACGGACATTCGACGCAGGAGAGGGCGCTGTACGTTGCAACCTCCGCCTGTCGAGCGGGCGCGGTGTCCATCTTGTCGGGGCGTTTGTCGGAGAGACAGAGGCGCGTGGCATGCTGCTGACGGGTGATGATCTTCAGGAGGTCGACCCGTCAGACCTGAATCCCGGGCCGGATCTCGCGCCGGTCTTCCAGCCGATTGTGTCTTTGCGTAACGGGCAGGTCGCCGGATTCGAGGCGTTGGCCCGGTGGAACGATGGCGAGCTCATGTCACCGCCCAGCCGGTATGAGGATGAGGCGCTCGCCTCCAACATGCTGATCCGGTCCGCTGAGGCTCTGGCGCGGCTGCGCGACATAACCGGGCGCGAAGATCTGTTCATGCAGGTCAACCTGACAGCCAGAGACCTTGCCCGCGGGACATTGCCCGCGCTCGTTGAGGCATTGATCAACGGCTATAATTTGCCGGAGCGCTCGATGAAGATCGAACTGACCGAGCAGGCTGCCCTGCGTGACGCAGATTTCGCCTTGTCCGCCGCTCTCGCCTTGAAAGCCGTGGGGGCGGGGCTGGTTCTGGACGATTTCGGCACCGGGCATTCTTCCTTCGCCTGGCTGGCGGATCTCCCGGCAGATAGCCTCAAGATTGACCACGGCCTGACCCGGCGGCTCGGCCAGCCGCGGACGGATACGATCCTGTCGACCATCACGCTTCTCGCCAATCGCCTGGGCATGACCAGCACGGCGGAGGGGGTTGAACGCAAGGAAGACGCGGCGCGGCTACGGGCGCTCGGCTTCGATCATGTACAGGGATTTGCCTTTGCGCGGCCGATGGACATCGAGTCCGCGATCCGCTTCATGCGCTATTGACCCGGACCGGCGTCAGGCGTTTCCGGGATCGACCTGAAGTCTTGCGCTGTCGATACCGAGGCGGCCAAGCGCGTGGCGCCATTTGCGCTCGTGGGCGCTGGAGAAAATGAGTTCGGGGTCGAGGTCACAGACCAGCCAGGCATTCTCGGCCAGTTCCACTTCCAGCTGACCCGCGCCCCAGCCGGAATACCCAAGCGCCAGGACACTACGCCGGGGTGGTTGTTCGGACCCCATGGCATGCAGGATGTCCCGGGTGGCGGTCATGCAGATGTCGCCCTCGACCGGCAGGCTGGCACCTTCATTATAGACATCGTCGGTGTGCAGCACGAAGCCGCGGTCGGAACTTACCGGGCCGCCATCCAGTACGAACGTGTCCGGGACGTCGACCTCAATCGGCACATCGAGTTGCTCGAACAATTGAGGCAGGCGCAGATGTTCCATCGGCTTGTTCAGCACGATACCCATCGCGAATTCCGGGGAATGCGCGCAGACGAGGATGACAGATCGTGCAAAACGGCTGTCGCCAATGCCGGGCAGGGCGATCAGGAGTTTGCCTGTCAGGTCTGTATCCATGGTGCGCGGAAATCCTTCAACGACGAGGCTGGGCTATCCCGGCCGCTTTGGCAAGGGCCGGACTCCTTGCTTCGCAGCACCAGGCCACCTATGTCCTTGGTCAACCTGCAGGGAGATATGCAAATGAGCATCAAAGTCGGCGATAAGCTTCCGGACGCAACTTTCATGGAAATGACCGAAGACGGTCCCACGCCGCGCACAACGGCAGACGTATTTGGCGGCAAGACTGTCGCTCTCTTCGCCGTCCCTGGGGCGTTCACACCGACTTGCTCTGCAAAGCACCTTCCGGGCTTCGTCGACAAAATGGATGACCTTAAAGGCAAAGGTGTCGATGACGTCGTCTGCACCTCCGTCAATGATGTGTTTGTCATGGGGGCCTGGGGCAAAAGCGCCGATGCAGATGGCAAGGTTCGTATGCTGGCGGATGGCAATGGCACGTTCGCGAAAGCCCTGGGCCTGGAGATGGACGGATCCGGTTTCGGTATGGGCCAGCGCTCGCAGCGTTACTCGATGATCGTCAAGGATGGTGTGGTCGCTGAGCTCAACGTGGAGCAGGGCGGCGAATTCAAGGTGTCCAGCGCCGACTATATGCTCGGACAACTTTGATATTTAAGGGCTAACGCCTTTAAGGAAAATCAGTCCATGATCGGCGTGCCTGGGGACGGGCACGCCGATTTTGTCTAGATTTTTATTGAAAAACGGCAAACTCTCCCCACGTCAAAAGAACGCAAGATAGGAGAGGACCATGGACGCCTTACTGACAGTGCCCGTGCTTGTGGCAATTGTCGGCCTCGTGCTCATCGTTTCCACGGTGAAGCAAGTGCCGCAGGGCTATAACTGGACGGTCGAGAATTTCGGCCGCTATACCAAGACCCTGACGCCCGGACTGCATTTCATCATGCCGATCTACCAGAAGGTTGGCCGGAAGATGAACATGATGGAGACCGTGCTGGATGTGCCGCAGCAGGAAGTCATCACCCGGGATAACGCGACCGTGTCGTGCGACGCCATCGTCTTCATTCAGGTGGTTGATGCGGTGGCCGCAGCCTATGAAGTCAACAATCTCCACAACGCAATCCAGAACCTGTCCCTGACCAATATCCGGACCGTGGTCGGCTCGATGGACCTTGATCAGGTCCTGTCGAACCGCGACGAGATCAATGCACGCCTGCTGCATGTGGTGGACGCGGCAACCAATCCCTGGGGTGTGAAAGTCACCCGGATAGAGATCGCGGACCTGTCGCCGCCGGCCGACATCACCGAGGCCATGGCCCGCCAGATGAAGGCTGAACGCCTGAAGCGGGCGGAAATCCTGACGGCCGAAGGCGAGAAGCAGTCCGCCATCCTCAAGGCGGAAGGCCAGAAACAGTCTCAGATCCTTGAGGCAGAAGGCCGCCGCGAAGCTGCCTTCCGGGACGCCGAAGCCCGCGAGCGCCAGGCTGAAGCCGAGGCCAAGGCAACCGCCATGGTGTCGGAAGCCATCTCCCGCGGCGACGTCAACGCGATCAACTACTTCCTCGGCCAGGCCTACGTGAAAGCTTTCGAGAAACTCGCCTCCTCGAACCAGCAGAAGACGGTGATCATCCCCGCGGAATTCTCGAGCATTCTCGGCACCATTGAAGGTATCAAGGGCCTCACCGGTGCGGCGAAGGATGCTCAGATCCAGAGCGGTGCCGTACCGCCGACACGTGGCTAACCCGTTCCCGGTGCGCCAGCCCCGAGCTGGCGTGCCGGCAATCGTTCCTGCACAGGGAGAGACCCAATGATGGAAGAGATCTTCACCCACCTGACCGTCTGGCACTGGCTGGCACTCGGCCTTGTCCTGCTGGGCATCGAGATGATGACCGGGACGTTCGACTTCCTGATGATTGCGATTGCCGCCTGGGCGTCCGCGGCCTTTGCATGGCTGGCGCCGGACAACATCGCGGACTGGCGGGGACAGCTGATCTTCTTCGGCATTGCCGCGATCGTCATGGTCCTGTTCGGACGCACTTTCATGGCAGGCCTGCGCGGTAACGCAGAGGAACACCCGACGCTGAACAAGCGGATGGCGAGCCTTGTCGGCCAGCGCGGCATTGCGGCGGCGGACTTCTCGGCTTCCGGGGAGGGCCGCGTCAAGATCGGCGACACCATGTGGGGGGCCGAGACGGTCGATCCTTCCGAAGTGGTCCAGGCGGGCGATGCGGTCGTGGTTGAAGGGGCGCGGATGAACACGGCCCTGGTCCGCAAAAGCGGGTAGCCGGCGGGACATCGGGACAAATAAAAACGCCGGCATGAGATGCCGGCGTTTTCAATTCGGACAGGACCAGGATCAGGAGGCGGTTGGGGCGATCCCGAAGCCGCTGGTCGCATTCGGGGTCGCGCTTGGCGACGCGGATGCGGACGGGCGGGCGTCGCTGGCAGCGGCGCGCGGTGCGGCGTCTTTCAGCGGGTCCTCGGAATGCTTCACCTGACCTTCGAACACTGCGTTGGACTGGATCTGCAGCGAGGAGTGCACGATGTCACCCTTCACATGGGCGCCGGTTTCCAGCTCGACCTTGCGGGCGCGGATGGAGCCCTTGATGCGGCCCTTCACCTTGACGACCTCGGCTTTCACCTCGCCGGTGATGTGACCGGACGCACCAATCGTGATGTCGGTTGCGGCCACATCGCCATCGACGGTGCCGTCGATCTGCAACGCGCCTTCAGAGGACACCGAACCGTTGATCTTCATGTCTGCGCAGATGATTGAAGCTGCGCGGGCGGACGGCTTCGAGGCGGCGCCACGGATGGCGTCGACGGAAGGTTGGACCTTTGCCGGCTCAGGTGCCGACGGTGTATCGTTGTGTTTGTTACTCTTGGTGAACATGACGGCCTGCTTTCAGGAATTTTATTGGATCATAAGGTTTGCCGTTAAACCAGACTTCGAAATGAAGGTGGTCCCCCGTGCTACGACCGGTTGTACCCATCTTGCCCACAAGATCGCCGACCTCCACGGTTTGTCCCTTTTTTACCGTAATTCCGCTGAGGTGGCCATAGCGCGACTTGAAGCCGTGCCCATGGTCGATTTCTACAAGCCGCCCGTAGCCCGAACGGGGACCTGCATAAGAGATGACGCCAGGCCCTGCTGCGACGATCGGCGCGGCGTGATAGGCCGCCATGTCGATGCCGTTGTGCCAGCCCGGACGTTTCTTGAATGGATCGACGCGAACGCCGTAATTACTGGTGAGCCGGTAAGGCACCCCGACCGGGATGCCCAGAGGCAGCGAGGAGACGATGTCCTCGTAGTAAAGCATTTCCGCGACACGCGCCTGCGTTTGCGACAGGCGGGAATAGAATGTGGTGTCGGTGAGGGAGAGATTGCTGAAGTCCGGACCGGACGTCGCATTGGCCATGGAAATGTAGGGACCGCCCGTTTCGCTGCTGGCCACGATGCGGTCTGATCCGACCGATGTCAGGGCCAGAATGCCTCGTGCGCGCTCTGTGCGTTCCGTCGCGATTTCCTCGGCTTCGTCGAGAATGCGCTCCTGATCCATTTTCAGGACACGTACGGAACCGCGAGACGTGGCGGTTTCGAATTGAGCGGTGATGCGGACAGGTTCGCGCGACTGGCGGCTATCGGCTTCTTCGATCGAGGCCTGCACGAGAAGGGCAGAGCCGTTCCCCTTGAGAGATGACGTTTCGAGGTCGTCTTCGCCCTTGAGCTGTTTGTAGAGGTCTTCGAGGGCCTTCTGGCGCTCTTCCCACTCCACCGTTTCTTTCTGGAAAGCGTCGGTGCGTTCTTCCAGCAGTGACCTGGACAGCGCATCTTTGGCGCGCAGCTCCTGAACCCAGCGCTCATATTTTGCGAGTTCGCGGCCATCGGGGTTGCCGGACAGGGCGTTGCCGCCGCCGCTCAACACGAAGGAGCCGGTTGCAAAAACAGTCCATCCTGCGAGAGCCGCGAGGCCCGCAGCAAAGATCGCCTGCTGCCATGGAGACACAGAGATATAGCGGACTGTTCCGCCGCTGCGATGGTAGATTTGACGCTCAGGGAAGGCTTTATTGAAGGCCGCCTTCAGATTCGCGCTCCACTTCGCCATTCACGCCACCCGTAGAACCGGAAAATCATGCCCCCGCTGTAGCAACCACTACAGCAGGTTTCCCAAACCCTTGGAGATAATACATACCGATTTCGATACGAGGTGTAACCCCTCGGGCACAGAATTCATGTAAATTTTCGCCCATGAGGGTAAAAGGCTTGTTAAGCATGGAAAAAATACATTCATCAGGTGAAATATCAGGCATCCGATTTGATGACATTGAGTACATCTTCGGCATGTCCCTTCACGCGCACTTTTTTCCAGATTCGCATTACCTTTTTGTCAGGTCCGATCAGGAAGGTTGAGCGCTCGATTCCCATATACGTGCGCCCGTAATTTTTCTTTTCGACCCAGACGCCATAAGCCTCGCAAACCTTGCCGTCTTCGTCTGAGGCGAGCGTCACGCCGAGATCATGTTTCGCCACGAAGTTCTCATGTTTTGCCAGCGTGTCGCGGGACACGCCCACAATCTTGGCACCGGCCTTTTCGAACTCTTCTGAAAGGTCGGTGAAGTCCTTCGCTTCGGTCGTGCAGCCAGGCGTGTTGTCCTTCGGATAGAAGTACAGAACCAGCAGCTGGTCCTTGTAGTCTCCGAGTTTGATCGGCCCCTGAGTCGAGTCCATGCTGAAATTCGGAGCGCGTCCGCCTTCTTTGGGACCGATTGCCATGTAATCCTCCTATGGTGCGCCTCGGCTGTACTGCTTATACCAGACACAGCGCTGATCGGCGTGTAAGACTGGACCCGACTTGTACGGAGCGCGCCCTTGGTCCGCCAGACCGCCTCACTGATTTTTCTCGAAATACTCGGCGGTTTGATCCTGCTTGTTCTTGTAGCAGCAGGTCTGCTTGCCGCCAGGCTCTATTCCGGCCCGATGGACCTGTCGATGTTCCGGGACGATCTGGAGCGCGCGATGACAGAAGCGCGCGATGGCCGGGAAGTCCGCCTGGGCGGGGTACAGCTCGAATGGTCTGTGGAGGATAAGCGCCTGCACATCTCCGGTTCGCGTCTTCAGATGATGGATGCGAAAGGCAATGTCAGTGCCGAGGCCCAACACGCCAATATCGTCCTGTCCGGATCTTCTCTGGTTCTCGGCGATATTGAGGTCCTTCGTCTCGATCTCGAAGACGGGTGGGTCAACATTGATCAGGAAACGCCGTCTACCTGGTTTATCGGCGGCGAACCGTTGCCTGAGATTCCGGTCGGCAAATTGCCCGAAACCCCACAGGAATGGCTGCAGCGCGCCAATGAGCTGCTTCCGCCCATGCTGGAGGCACTGAAGCAGGGCGAGCAGACCTACGCGCTCGAATATCTGGGCTTTACCGGATTTGAGTTCCGCGTCCGGGACAGCCTTCAGCAACCCGTTTTCGATATCACAGACGCTCAGGGACGGGTTTCGCGGGAAGATGACGGCATTCTGGTCAGCGTTGCCGGTACAGGGGCCGGCGCTGGCCTGCCCGGTGGGCTCGCTGCCACCGTCCGGTCCTACACATTGGAAGACAGACTGCATGCGGAGTTTGCCGTTGCCGACTGGCCGCTGGCGGACCTGGCGGCGCGCTTCGGCGCGAAAGTGGATGCGTTCGAAGGATTGCCGGCGAATGCTGATGCAACGGTCGACTTTACGCGCGCTAGCGGCATCAATCAGATCGCTTTCCACTCGAGTATGGGGGAAGGCCACATGCCGTTTGCCGGGGGGCTCGATGTGCAGGGGCTGGACGTTACGGCGACTTACCTCGCCAATGACGACACAATGCGGGTGGATGTGACGGGCGACAAGATGGGCCCGGCCAGTGGTCAGGCAAGCCTGACTCTCAAAAACATCCTGCAGGGGCAGACCGCACATGAGTTCGAACTGTCGAGTGATGAGCTGACTCTGGATTTCACTCCCTCATTCGAGCGGCCCATTTCTCTGACAAACGTGCAGGCAACCGGTCTGATGAGCTTCGGTGACCGCCAGATCGATGATCTGGATTTGACGTTCAGGGAAGAGGCCGCAGGCTTCCACGTGACGGGTAGCGTCGGGCTGACACAAGACAAGAAGGACGGCGAGCCTCCGATCCTCGGCAGCATCTCTCTGACAACCAGCGGAGACGTGACCAAAGAAACAGTGATGACTTTCTGGCCTGTCGGGCTGGGCAGCGGTGGACGGAACTTCGCGCGCGACCATGTCGAGGCCGGCGCCCTGACCGACATCAAGGGGCATATCGACCTTAAGCGCGACAGCTTCGGCGATGATGGCTATCTGCGTGACTCCGATCTGGAACTCACCTTCGCCGCGGAAGATGCCTGGGTGAAATTCCTGTCGGACCTGCCCCCGGTCGAAAAGGGCCGTGGCAAAGGCCGTCTCACCGGCAATGCATTCCGGGTTACGTTGGATTCCGGCGAATATGGCGGCTGGGACCTGGATGAAGGCGCCTTCGTCATGCCGGCGTTCAATGTACGCGGCGGAGACTTCCGTGTATTTGCGCGGGGACACGGTCCGATCTCTCTGGTCATGAAGACGCTGGTCGATTCACGTCTTGAAATCGATTTCGATCCGGCGCGTCTGTCCGGCAACGGCGAGATGACATTTGAGATGTTCCGCCCGGCGCTGGATGATGTTCCGTTTGAGGACATCCGCTATACGGCGATCGGAACGGTCGCCGATGCGGGCCTCAAGGATGCGGCGCTGGGCTTCGACCTGACGGGCGGGTCCGCGAAAGTGAATGTCGATCAGAACGGCATGACCATTTCCGGTTTCGGCGATCTGGGGCCATCTCCGGTCCAGTTCACCTGGCGCGATGACTTCAATGACGGGGATCAGCCGTCACTCCTGTCGGCAACCAGTATCGTTACGCCTGACTTCCTGAACGAATTCGGCGTGCTCGGGCGGGCGTACCTGTCCGGCGAAATCCCGATCGAGGTTCAGTCGGAAATCGGAGAGGGATCGCGCATCACAGCCGACACGGCGCTGGACCTGACTGAAGCCCGGCTGGATCTGTCGGAAATTGGCTGGGTGAAAGGGCGGAACAAGCCAGCCAAGGCATCTGTTCATTATGAAGGGCTCGCCGATGGCTACACGGCGACGATCGTGTTTCACGCCGATGACGCCTATCTTGACGGCGATTTCACCCTGGGTGGGGATTCAAAGTTGGTTTCCGCGACGTTGCGGCGGGCATACCTGAAGAACAAGGCTGATGTCGGCGGCACCGTGACGCGAGAAGATGGCGCGCTCAATTTCGGTCTGTCAGGAACGTATCTGGATCTCTCCGGTGCGATGCCGGGCATGGGGGCGATTGGTGACGCCGATGACGCGGGAAGCAAAACGCCCATCCGTGTCTCGGCGAATGTCGACACGTTGACCCTTCGGCCCGGCCTCGAAATGACCGAGGCGAAATTTTCGATGGCAACCGGCGCGCTAGGTATTGAGACCTTCAAAGCCACCGGCCTCGCCGCCGATGGCTCTCCCTTCGAAGCGCGTTTCAATACAAATGGCGGGCAGGCAGCGACTTTCCACGTTTCCAGCGGGGACGCGGGCTTTATCGCCAGTGCATTCCTGGGCATCGACTATCTCGATGGCGGCCAGCTCGAAATGGATGGTGTGCTCGCGAACGACAACAAGCCGTCGAAGTTCGACATTTCCATCACCGATACACGGCTCGTCAACGCGCCCTTCCTGACACAGATCCTGTCACTCGCTTCGCTGCGGGGGCTGGCAGATACGCTTGGCGGAGAGGGCGTGCTGTTTTCCCGGCTGGATATTCCTTTGACCGTTGCCGGCGACCGTTATGTGGTGAACGGCGCCAAAGCGCAGGGGCCAGCGCTGGGTTTGACCACAAATGGCTATTACGATTCCAAGAGCAGCAAGATTGAGTTCGATGGCGTGCTGGTGCCGAGCTTCGGCATGAACTCCGCACTCGGAAAGATTCCGATTCTGGGTGATCTGGTTGTCGGCCGGGACGGTGAGGGCGTGTTCTCCCTCACCTACTCGATCCGCGGGACGATGGAGAAAGCCAACGTCTCGGTGAACCCGCTCTCCGCACTGGCGCCGGGCGTGATCCGCCGGATCTTCGAGAACCCGTCGGATACGCGTATCCCGGAAGCCAAGCCGCGCGCGCCGGATGAGCCGATCCCGTCTGAACTGCCGCCCATTCCGGACGAAGAATTCTAGCCTCAGACAGGCTTCACCAGCGCGTGGCGCTTCTTGCCGGCGGACAGCTTGATCTTGCCATCGACGAGATCAGCCTCCGCAATCGTTGCGTTCTGGTCCTTCACCTGCTGGTCATTGACCTTCGCGGCGCCCTGCTTGATCAGGCGGCGCGCTTCGCCATTGCTTTCGGTGAGGCCCGCAGCCGTAAAGGCCGCAGCAACAAGGTAGTCGCTGAAGAGCTCCGCTGACGGAATTTCCACCGTTGGCAAGGCCGCAGCCGTTCCGCCCCCGGCGAAGACGGCAGAGGCGGCCGCTTCAGACTCCTTCGCCGCAGCTTCCCCATGCAGCATCGTTGTTGCCGCATTGGCGAGCGCAACCTTGGCCTTGTTGATGTCGGCGCCGTCGAGCTTCTCCAGCGCGTCAATCTCTTCCAGCGGCAATTCGGTGAACAGGCGCAGGAAGCGGCCGACATCGGCGTCTTCGGTGTTGCGCCAGAACTGCCAGTATTCGTAGGGGCTCTTGCGGTCAGCATTCAGCCAGACCGCGCCATCGGCCGTTTTGCCCATCTTGCCGCCGGAAGCGGTGGTGATGAGGTGCGCGGTGATGCCGAACACGTCGCCGCCAGCGGCCTTGTGAACCAGGTCCACCCCGCCGACGATATTGCCCCACTGGTCGGACCCGCCGAGCTGGATACGGCAATTCTGCCGCTGGAACAGCTCAAGGAAATCATAGGACTGCATCAGCAGGTAGTTGAATTCCAGGAAGGTGTAAGGCTGCTCATTGGCCAGACGCCGGGCAACCGTGTCCTGCTTCACCATCGTATTGATCGTGAAATGTACGCCCACGTCACGCAGCAGTTCGATATAGCCGAGCTTGCTCAGCCAGTCGTCATTATTGACCATGATGGCGTCGGTCGGGCCATCGCCAAAAGTCAGGAAGGGTTCGAACGCCTTCTTGATGCCAGCGATGTTCGCTTCGATCTGCTCATTGGTGAGCAGGGGGCGGGATTTTTCCTTGTCGGTCGGGTCACCCACTTTCGTGGTGCCTCCGCCCATCAGCACGATGGGCTTGCCGCCGGCCTTCTGGAGGTGGCGAAGCATCATGATCTGAAGCAGCGATCCGACGTGAAGGCTATCGGCCGTCGCGTCGAAGCCGATATACGCAATCGGGATACCTGCCTGGCAATAGGCATCAAGCTCGGCCTCGTGGGTCATCTGCTTGATGAAGCCGCGGGTCTGCAGCGTCTTCAGGAATTCCGACTTGTATTCGCTCATCTTCTCGTGTCTCCGTGAAGGCAGGGCGCGTAGCACGGAAAGGGAGCCGCTTGAACACTGCGATCTCAGAATCTGAGCCAAAATGGGTTGCCGGCTTCATGTCTGGCACCTCTCTGGACGCTGTGGATGCCGCCCTGATCCTGACAGATGGCTGCGAGGTGTTTGAGTTCGGCGCCACGGCGGAGCGCAAATACCTGCCGGAAGAGCGTCGTATCCTGCAGCAGGCGACGGAATTGGCGCGGGCATGGAACTGGACCGGTCCCCAACCGGATGAGGCGTTCGACGCGGCGAAAGCGGTCATTACCCATACGCATGCCGAAACCCTGCAACAGCTTCTGGCGGACTGGACAGGTCCTGCGCCCGTGCTGGCGGGTGTACACGGGCAGACCGTGCTGCACCGCCGGCCCATGCCGGGCAAACCCGGCGCCACGCTTCAACTGATCGATGCCCCTGCGATGCGAACGGCGCTGGGCGTCCCGCTGGCATGCGACTTCAGGACAGCCGACGTGGCCGCAGGCGGGCAGGGCGCACCGCTGGCGCCGGCCTATCATGCGGCCCTGTTACAGCGGCTGGGGGATGGGGCGGCCTGCGTGCTGAACCTCGGCGGCCTCGCGAACATCACCGTCAGGCTGGCGGATGGCTCACTCATCGCCTTCGACACAGGGCCCGCCAACGGTCCGATCGACGAATGGGTCGAGGGGCACGGCCGCGGTACACATGATGTCGGCGGCGCGCTGGCGAAGGCGGGCACAGCGGATGAGGCGCTGCTGGAAGAGTTGCTGCGGCATGACTGGTTCAGCGAGGCGCCGCCCAAATCTCTGGACCGCTATGATTTCTCCGCCGCCATGGTCAAAGGCATGTCGGTGGAAGACGGCGCGGCGACCCTGACAGAGTTTTCGGCACGCGCGGTCGCGGCAGGCATCACACAGTTGCCGGAAATCCCGTCGCGCGTGATCGCCTGCGGCGGCGGACGGCACAATCCGGCGCTGATGGATGCGCTGGCGCGGGCGCTGCCTTGTCCGGTGCTCAGTGCAGAAGCGGCCGGTTGGCGCGGAGATAGTATCGAGGCCGAAGCCTTTGCCTTTCTCGCCGCGCGCACGGCCCGTGGCCTGCCCATCAGCTGGCCCGGCACGACGGGCGTGCCGGAGCCAATGACGGGCGGAATTGTCCTGGCTTAGTCGCCGCCTTCGGCCTCAAGACGCAGCTTTTCCTCAGCGGCAGCAAGGCGGCGCAGGAGGTATTCCTCACATGTGCCGATCAGCTCTTCGCGGTGGTCCTGATAGAAATGGTTCGCGCCGGTAACCGTGGTGCGTTCGATTTCTTCGCCTTTCTGGACGCGCACCTTGGTGAGGGCACGTTCCACGTCTTCCGGAGAAGACACGGCATCGCTGTCACCGGACACGATCAGGCCGGACGCCGGGCACGGGGCCAGGAAAGACAGGTCGTAGTGGTTGGCCGGCGGAGAGATGGCAAGGAAGCCATCGATCTCCGGGCGGCGCATCAGCAGCTGAAGCGTGATCCAGGCCCCGAATGAGTAACCAGCGCACCAGACATAGCGCGGGCTTTCCGACAGGTTCTCAATGTAATCAAGAACGTATGCCGCGTCTTCCAGCTCGCCGATGCCCTGGTCATATTGGCCCTGGCTGCGGCCGACGCCGCGGGAGTTGTAGCGCAGCACGCCGAAGCCGTGCTTTTCGAACATCTGGTACAGCATGATCGAGATCGGATCCTGCATCGTGCCACCAGCCTTCGGGTGGGGATGAAGGATCAGCGCAATCGGTGCGCCTTCAAACGGCGGCTCGGTGTAGCGCGCTTCGATACGGCCCTGTGGGCCGGGAATGATGAGTTCTGCCATGGCATCCTCGGAAATTCGGGTTAAGCGCGCGGTGATAATCCAAACGCGCACCGAAAAGCAAATTTTTCTGCAGGTGCCGTGAGGGCGCTACCGGCTGGGGCTTTCCGAGGGCGCCCCGAGCAGGAAGTTGTTCTCCGGTGTTGCGAGCTGAAATGCATGGACGGTTCGCTCGGCATAAGCGCCGGTTTCGGCAAAGGGGTCGCTGTTCGCCAGGTCGGTGGCGTCTTCCAATGTGCTGCAGGACAGCACGATAATGGCCGTTCCGTCGTCGCAAGGCCCGCACAGGACCAGTTTGCCGGCATCCTGCAACGCGTGCAGCCAGGCGACATGAGCCTCAACATTGGCCCGGGTGGTTCGGTCAGGCTGGGCGCCAGCGAGTTTCACGATGAAATGTGCCATGAGAGATCCTTGCTTTTCCGGTTATCTGGGGCGCCTCGCTGGCCAGCTCAATATGCTTCTCCTGGGATAGGACTGTATCGGCACGTGCACATGCGGATCAGGCGCGCTATATCCGGCCCATGATCTATGCAGACCACAATGCGACCAGCCCGCTGCGCCCGGAAGCGGGCGAGGCGATGCGCGCCGTCTATGATATGGGGGCGGTGAATCCGTCCTCCGTGCACACGGCTGGACGTGCAGCGCGCGGCGTCGTGGAACGGGCGCGCGCCACGCTGGGCGGCGTCATTGGAAGCCGGGCGGAAGACATCGTCTTCACGTCAGGCGGCACCGAATCCGACAGCCTTGCCGTGCATGGCGCGGTGGCGGGCCTTGAGGGCAAATGCACGCTGATCGTCTCGGCGCTGGAACACGAGGCCATCGGCAAGGCGGCGGCGCACGCCGGTGTGCCGATGGAAACAGCCTATCTCACCTCCGCCGGGACGGTTGATCTGGAAGATCTCACAAGCCGCCTGAAGTCATGGGATCATGCTGCCAAAGGCATGCCTGTGCTGTGCCTGATGCTTGCGAACAATGAGACAGGCATCCTCCAGCCGGTCGCGGAAGCCGCTGCGCTGGTCCGCGAAGCCGGCGGGCTGACGATCTGCGATGCCGTGCAGGGGCTCGGCAAAGTGCCTGTGAATGCCGGTATGCTCGGCGTCGATTACCTTTCTCTCAGCGCTCACAAGATTGGCGGGCCGCAAGGGGCAGGCGCGCTCTGGCACCGGGCGGGCGCGCCGTTGAAGGCCGTCCAGTATGGCGGCGGTCAGGAACGGGGCCTGCGCTCCGGCACGGAAAACGTTGCCGCCATTGCAGGTTTCGCCGCTGCCATCGAGGCTGCCATGCGGGACATGCCGAAATACCAGGCCCTGGCGGCTCATCGCGACGCCATGGAGGCCCGCCTCGAAGCCGAAGGCGGCGTGATCGTAACAGGCAAGGCCTCGCCACGGCTCGCCGGGGTCTCGAACTTCGCAAAGCCCGGCTTTGCGGCGGAAACCCAGGTCATGGCGATGGATCTGGCCGGTGTCTGCGTGTCTGCAGGCGCGGCCTGCTCGTCCGGCAAGGTCAAGCGCAGCCTCGTCCTGATGGCCATGGGCGCGGACGATACCCTTGCAGAATCGGCAATACGCACCAGCTTTGGATGGAGTACACTGCCGTCGGACTTTGACGGCGTCGCCGATGCATGGCTGAAGGCGGCCGGGCGTATCATCGCGAAGGAAGCAAGCGTGTGATACGTTCGAGAAAGTGGGCACTCTTGACCTGGTTGGTGTCGGGTCTTGGGATAACGTTGCTACTAGAGGTCATGTTTGACTACAGCCTTCTGGTTTCGGCGCTAATAGCTTTTGGGTTTGGACTCATTCCGGTGGTGCCGGACCTGCTTAAAAAGAAAGGCTAGACATGGACTGCTGCGGCGGAACGGACGAGCACGAAGACGACTGCACGGAAGTGACGGTCAAGGAAGGTATCGACGCGAAAACCGTCGAGGCCGCGAAGGCGCTCGAGTCCGAGAACTATTCGGCCGGCTTCTCCACAACGATTGATATGGAGTTCTCGCCGAAGGGCCTGTCGGAAGACACGATCCGCTTCATCTCGGCGAAGAAGGAAGAGCCGGACTGGCTGCTGGAATGGCGCCTCGCTGCCTATCGCCGCTGGCTGACCATGGAAGAGCCGACCTGGGCCAAGGTCCGCTACGAGCCGATCGATTACCAGGATTACTATTACTATGCCGCGCCCAAATCCGGCGCGAAGTATGAGTCGATTGACGACGTTCCGAAGGAAATCCTCGAAACCTACGAAAAGCTTGGCATCCCCCTGCGCGAGGCCGAAGTGCTGCTGGGCGTCGAAGGGGCGGCGGAAACGGCTGCGACGGCTCGTGAGGCCCCGCGCGTTGCTGTCGATGCCGTGTTCGACTCCGTGTCGGTCGCGACCACGTTCCGCAAGGAACTGGAAAAGGCCGGCGTGATCTTCATGTCGATTTCCGAGGCGGTACAGGACCATCCGGAACTGGTGAAGAAATACCTCGGCAGCGTCGTTCCGCAGTCTGACAATTACTTCGCCACGCTGAACAGCGCTGTCTTCTCCGATGGCACGTTCGTCTACGTGCCGAAGGGCGTGCGCTGCCCGATGGAGCTGTCGACCTATTTCCGCATGAACGCCGAGAATACCGGCCAGTTCGAGCGTACCCTGATCATCTGCGATGAGGGGGCTTATGTCTCCTATCTCGAAGGCTGCACCGCGCCGATGCGCGACGAGAACCAGCTTCACGCCGCTGTGGTCGAGCTGGTTGCCCTCGACGATGCCGAGATCAAATATTCCACCGTCCAGAACTGGTGGCCGGGCGATGAAGACGGCAAGGGCGGTATCTACAATTTCGTGACCAAGCGCGGTGACTGCCGCGGTGCGCGCTCCAAGATCTCCTGGACGCAGGTGGAAACCGGTTCTGCCGTCACCTGGAAATATCCGTCCTGCATCCTGCGCGGCGATGACAGCGTGGGTGAGTTCTACTCCATCGCCGTCACCAATGGCCGCCAGCAGGCCGACACCGGCACCAAGATGATCCACCTCGGCAAGCGCACGAAGAGCCGGATCATTTCCAAGGGCATCTCGGCCGGCAAGTCCGACAACACCTATCGCGGCCTCGTCTCGATCAACAAGCGCGCCGAGAAGTCCCGCAACTTCACACAGTGCGACAGCCTGCTGATCGGCGGCCGCTGCGGCGCCCACACAATTCCTTATGTCGAGAACCGCCGCGCCGATGCGCAGCTGGAGCATGAGGCGACGACCACCAAGCTCTCCGAAGACCAGCTCTTCTACGCCCGCCAGCGCGGCCTCGGCGAGGAGCAGGCGGTCGCCCTCCTCGTCAACGGCTTCGTCCGCGAAGTGCTTCAGGAACTGCCGATGGAGTTCGCCGTGGAAGCGCAGAAACTGCTGGAAGTCAGCCTTGAGGGCAGTGTGGGGTAAAAGAGCCCGCGCTCGTGCTTCGACTTCGCTCAGCATGAGCGCTACGGAGTTGCAGCCAGGAACGGGCTCATCCTGAGCGAAGTCGAAGGATGACTGGTGCAGAAGCTGCTTGAGGTCAGTCTTCAGGGCGGTGCGGGCTAAGCCGGCCCGCTATTCCGGAAAGTCCTGATCGCACAGGGGAATGAAGTTCTCTTCGAGGAAGGCCTTGTTGTCTTCAAGCTCGGCGCGCTGCCCCGGGTCCACAATTTCGGCATTGCTGGCGATCGACACGTACTTGCGCGCATAGGTGCAGCCCTGACGTGTCAGGCCGCCGTTTGCCGTTACGTCAGCATCCAGGATCGACAGGGTGAGCGATGCCCGGAATATGTCCCGATAGGACCGGTCCGTCACAGTTGCGGATGGCAGCGCATCATAGATGGCCTCCACCTGGCCGAGGGCAGCCATGCAGGCCGCCAGAGGATCAGCGGTCGATGCACCGGTTTTGGTGGCCTCATTCGATGTCTCGCAGGTTTCGAATACCGCCCGGGCGTCTCTCAGGGCGGGCCTGGACAGGTCCCCCTCAGCCGCTGCCGGAAAGGCGGCGGTCGCAAGTGCGGTGATAGCCAGAAAGATCGCCGGAATGGCGCTGTGCTGTTGCATGATTTACGTCCCCATTACTGGCAACCAGACATAACCGGATGCACGCTTCAGGGCAATCTGGGCGTGCGGGCGGCTCATTCAGCGCGTCCTATCCAACCGGGTTGAGCTTTTCTGATGCCCCCATTCCTGACCTAAGGGCTTTCCCTCAGGCCCTGTCGGCCCTACATCCGCCCCATGTTGAAGATTGAGAACCTGACCGCCACAGTCGGCGACGACGCCAAGCAGATCATCAACGGGCTGACCCTTGAGGTGCCCGCCGGTGAGGTGCATGCCATCATGGGCCCGAACGGGGCGGGCAAATCCACCCTGTCCTACGTTCTGACAGGCCGCAGCGGCTATGAGGTCACGGGCGGTACAGCTACGCTCAACGGTGAGAACCTTCTGGACATGGATCCGGAAGAACGCGCCGCAAAGGGCATGTTCCTGTCCTTCCAGTACCCGGTGGAGATTCCCGGCGTACCGGTGATGACCTTCGTGCGCACCGCCATGAATTCCCAGCGCAAGCTGCGCGGCGAGGACGAGATTTCCGCGCCGGATTTCATCCGGAAGTCCCGCGATATCGCCAAACAGCTGAAGCTGGATGCCGAGATGCTGAAACGCCCGGTAAATGTCGGCTTCTCCGGCGGTGAGAAGAAGCGGCTCGAAATCTATCAGATGATGATGCTGGACCCGTCCTTCCTGATCCTCGACGAGACGGACTCAGGCCTCGATATTGACGCGCTGAAGACGGTTGCCGAAGGCGTGAACGCCATGCGCAGCCCGGAGCGCGGTATGCTGGTCATCACGCACTATCAGCGCCTGCTGGACTATATCAAACCGGACAAGGTGCACGTGCTGGCGGCTGGCCGTATCGTGAAGACGGGTGGCCCGGATCTGGCCCACCGTCTGGAAGCCGAGGGCTATGACGGCATTCTCGGGGAGGAACGAGAAGCATTCTACGCCAATCAGGACGATATGGGTCAATTCTGAATGACCGGTCTGAGATCCCTGATCGCCAATCCCAACGCGGCTGAGCTGGAGCTGATCGCGCGCTACGGCATGTTGCCGGAAGATGCGCGGCGCGCGCGGGCCTTCGAAGCCTTCGCCGAGGGCGGCCTGCCGCATCGCCGCGTGGAAGGCTGGCAATGGACGGATTTCAAGGTGGCGCTTCCCGTTATCGAAAGCCCGTCAGCCCCCGGCCCCTCCGCAGACCCGCTGCCGGCCGAAGGCGCGCTGGTGTTCAGTTTTACGCCCACCGGGTTCACCTGGCCGGAAGACCTGCCGGACGGCATTCGCGTGCTGGCAAAGCCCGAGGCACAGGCCTTTGGCGCATCTGAAGGCATGCCCCTTGGGGCGCTCGCTGCTGCGCTGGCAGGCGGCAAGACCAAGCCCGGCACGCTGATGATTGAAGTGACGGGTGAGGCGCTGCCGCGTCTTCATTTCCGCTTCTCCGGTGCAGGCGAGGCAAACTTCGCCCGTGTCCAGATCATCCTGCGCCCCGGTGCGAAGCTGGACGTGAGCGAGTCATATCTTGGCGGTGCAGGGCTTACGGCCTCTCTTATGGAATTCTCCCTTCAGGCGGGCGCCGCGTGTTCCCGCACCGTGTACCAACGCGCGGGTAAAGCTGAAGTGCTGGCGGCAACGGCCGCCGTGGATCTGAGTGAAGGTGCCGACTATCGCCAGACGACCCTGGCATTCGGCGGTAAACTCACACGCCTTGAAACCCGGCTGACGCATCAGGAGACCGGCGCCAAAGCGACGCTCAACGCGGCCTATCTCTGCGCGGCGGGGCATCATGCAGACATCACCACCGAAGTGCGCCACGGCGCGCCGGCCTGTGTTACGCGCCAGCAGACCAAGGGCGCAGTGCTGGACGGTGGACGCGGTGTCTTCCAGGGCAAATTCCTCGTGCCGCGCAATGTGGGCCAGAAGACCGATGCGGACATGCAGCACAATGCGTTGCTGCTGGAAGAGGGCGCCGAAGTCTTCGCCAAGCCGGAACTTGAGATCTACGCCGATGACGTGGAATGCGCCCATGGCAACACGTCTGGCGCGCTGGACCCGGACCAGATGTTCTATATGCGCCAGCGCGGCATTGCCGAGGAAGAGGCGCGCGCCCTGCTGACAGAAGCCTTCATCGCCGAGGCCTTGGAAGAGGCGGGCGATCTGGAAGACGTTCTGCGGGAGCAGGCGCGGGCATGGCTGGCAAAATGAGTACCGTGCTGGATATCGACGCGATCCGGGCAGAATTCCCGATCCTCAGCCGCGAAGTGAACGGCTATCCGCTGGTTTATCTGGACAATGCGGCCAGTGCGCAGAAGCCAAATGCGGTGATCGATGCGGTCGCGAACCAGTCACGCACGGCCTATGCCAATGTGCACCGGGGCATCCACACCCTGTCGAACGAGACAACCGAAGCCTATGAGGCAGCCCGTGAAGCGGCGCGCGAATACCTGAACGCACCGGCGCACGAGAACATCATCTTCACCAAGGGCTCGACCGAGGGCATCAACCTCGTGGCCTCGGCGCTGGCAGGAGAGATTCAGCCCGGCGACGAGATCGTGCTGTCGGTGATGGAGCATCACTCGAACATCATTCCCTGGCACTTCCTGCGCGAACGCCACGGCGCCGTGCTGCGCTGGGTCGGCCTGACGGAAGATGGCTCGCTGGATATGGCGGACTATGCCGCCGCCATCGGGCCGAAAACGAAATTCGTCGCCATGACGCATATGTCTAACGTGCTGGGCACGGTGACGGACATCGCGGAGATCACCCGCCTTGCGCACGAGGTGGGCGCGCAGGTGCTGGCCGATGGCAGCCAGGCTGCGGTTCATGTGCCGGTGGATGTGCAGGCCCTCGGCGTCGACTGGTATGTGATGACCGGGCACAAGCTGTACGGGCCGACCGGGATTGGGGTGCTCTACGGGACGGCCGAAGCGCTGGACCGGGCGCGGCCCTATCAGGGCGGCGGCGAGATGATCGAGATCGTCACCCGCGACCGCGTCACCTACAACACTGCGCCGCACAAATTCGAGGCTGGTACGCCGCCGATCCTGGAAGCGATTGGTCTTGGCGCAGCCCTGAAATGGATACGTAATCATCCGTTCGAGGCCGTGCATGATCATGAGATGATCCTGTATAGTCATGCTGTAGAGGGGCTCCGCGGCATCAATGGCCTCCGGATTCACGGCGAAGCGCCGGGCAAGGGGGCGGTGCTGACCTTCAGCCTCGAAGGCGCGCATCCCCATGATATTGCTCAGATTCTTGACCGCTACGGCGTCGCGATACGGGCCGGGCACCATTGCGCCCAGCCCCTGATGGAATCGCTGGGCGTCCCCTCGACAGCCCGCGCCTCCTTCGCCATCTACAACACACTCGCCGAAGTCGATGCCTTCATTGAAGCGCTCGCCAAGGCCCGGAAAATGCTGGTATAGGTGCCTTAATGGCCGATGACATGACCTCCCGCGATGTGGATGCTGCCGCTGAAACTGCAGCGCCTTCAGCGATTCCGCAGGATGAGCTGAACCGTATTACTGACGACCTGATCGCCTCCTTCAAGACGGTGTACGACCCGGAAATCCCGGTCGACATCTATGAACTGGGCCTGATCTACAAGGTCGATATCGATGATGACCGGAAGGTCGATATCGAAATGACCCTTACCGCGCCGGGCTGCCCGGTGGCCGGTGAGATGCCTGGCTGGGTGGAAACCGCCGCCCGCACAGTTGAAGGCGTGACGAATGTCGAGGTGCAGCTGACCTTCGATCCCCCCTGGGACCCGTCGCGCATGTCCGACGAAGCGCGCCTCGCGCTGAACATGCTGTAATTGAATGGAGCGGGGTGCGCCCCTATCTCTCCCTCATGGCCAGACGACCGAGACCCAAACCCGTAAAGCTTTCTGACGCCGCCGCAGAGCGCGTCAAAGAGATCATGGAAGAACGCGGCGCAGGCTATCTGCGCGTCGGCGTGAAGAATGGTGGCTGCGCCGGCATGGAGTACGTCATGGACTATGCCATGGCGCCAGAGCCCCTCGATGAGGTGGTGGAGGACAATGGTGTCACCATTCTGATCGACGCCAAGGCCGTCCTGTTCCTTCTTGGCAGCGAAGTGGACTACGAAGTGACACCGCTGCATGAAAAGTTCGTTTTCAACAATCCGAACCAGACGGACGCCTGCGGTTGTGGTGAGAGCGTAACG
The DNA here is from genome assembly GCF_963677035.1 of uncultured Hyphomonas sp. Classification (NCBI taxonomy): domain Bacteria; kingdom Pseudomonadati; phylum Pseudomonadota; class Alphaproteobacteria; order Hyphomonadales; family Hyphomonadaceae; genus Hyphomonas; species uncultured Hyphomonas sp. The sequence continues at coordinate 3,318,995 of NZ_OY781472.1, read as the reverse complement.
ATCGTACCGGCCGCCAGCGCCTGATGTGCGAATGTCCGGCAAGGGCAGTCCGATGATCGTACAGGGCTTTGACCCGATCGCCGCGCCGGATGCCCGTCTGCTGATCCTTGGAAGCATGCCAGGCGTCGCCTCCCTCGAAGCCGGGCAGTATTACGCCCATGGCCGGAATGCCTTCTGGCCCATAATGGGGCAGCTGTTCGGGGCGGGGCCGGAAAGGCCTTATTTAGAACGCCAGGCCATCCTCATGGAGAATGGCGTTGCTGTATGGGACGTTCTGCAGTTCTGCCGCCGCGAAGGCAGCCTGGATGCAAATATCAAGGCGGAAGTCCCGAATGATTTTGCGGGCTTCTTTGCGGCCCATCCGGGCATCTGCCGGATCCTCCTGAACGGCGGCAAGGCTGCGAAGAGTTTCGGGAAATATGCTGCGGTGCATGCGCCTGCGTCGGCCAAGGAAGTCGCCGTGCCGTCGACCAGCCCGGCCTATGCCGCCATGAGTTTCGCAAGGAAATGCGAGTTGTGGCGGGCAGCCGTGCCTGACCTGGCGCCCTAGGCTTTTTTGAAAGCGGCGAGATCTGAAATCGTGGGGCTGGCTTCCATGCCCTTGGGCGGGTCCGGGATGAGCGTGGCCTTTTTGACCGGCGTACCCCGGCCTTCCGCAACCAGCTCAGCGGTGCGTTTTTCCACCACTGTTGTCAGGCGTTCCATGAATTCTTCCTTCGGCAGGTTCCATGGGATGGGCTCAAGGAATTCGATGATCGCCGTGCCGGGGCGCTTTTCCTTTTCCTTTTGCTGCCAGTAGACGCCGATATTGGTGGCGACCGGCACGACCGGTGCCTGCATTGCCTGCGCCATGTGCCAGACGCCCGGCTTGTAGCGGAAATGATAGTCTACCGGCGCCAGATGCCCCTCCGGATAGATCAGGACCCGCCGGCCGTCCTGCCTGGCCTGTTCCATACCTTCCTGCAAAGACGCCGCCTTGCGCTCGCCCCCACCGCATGTGTCGATCACGATCGCGCCCAGTTTACGCAGAATGCCGCCGACAAGTGGAAACTTCTCCAGATGATCGCCTGTCACAAAGGCGAGATTGCTGACCTCCGGATAGACGAGATAACCGTCGCCCCAGCTCTGGTGCTTTGCCGCAAGGATGAATGCGCCCTTCGGCAGCTGGTTCCGGCCGCGCACTTCCTTGCGGATGCCAGCAACCAGCCGGAGATTCAGGTTCATGGCCCGTGTGTAGCTGCGGATGATCGCCCGCACGGGCGTGTGTCCGGGCAGAATAAGGAATGGCACGGAGGCCAGGACATAGAGAACAGAAAGGAGGTAATAGACAAATGTGAACAGGGCGGCGCGCATGGCGAGGATCCTTTTGTCTTTATCGAACTGAAAGGGCCTATTCAGATTTCAGGACGGCCACGACGGCCCGGGCCATCGCATCGGCATGCTGGGTAAGCAGGCCAGGCAGCCGGTTGTAGATCTTGTTCTGGCCGGCTTGCATCACCACACCGAGCGCCATCGCTGCTTTCAGGGCAGGATCACCTTTCGGGATAATCCCTTGGGACATCAGGCCGTCGATGATCCGCTCTGTAATGGACACCGGATCGTCTTCGCGCCGTTTGTCGTAGGGCAGGTAACGGTTGAGCGAAACGAGGTGGAACGAGAAGAGGAGAAAGTCTTCGTCTGCCAGCTCACAATAAGCTCTTACGGCGGCATGGACTTTTTCTTCGAGCGAGCCGTCGCCGGACAACGCCACCTGCATCATCTGGCCGAGACGATTATGGGTTTCCATAAACAGGCTGAGCGCCAGCTGGTCCTTGCCTTTGTAGTGGCGGTACAGTGCCCCTTCAGAAACCCCGGCCTTTTCAGCGATTTCCCGCGTTGTTGCGGCATCGACGCCTTCGTGAACAAAGAGTTTCAACGCGGCTCGCTCAATTTTCGGACGAGCGTTGCGTGCACGCGCTTTCTTTTCAGGGGCCTTGGATGCCATCGTATTTCTTGTCATAGGAGACTCCTCACTCGCCTGATCGGATAACATGCGCACCAAAATACCACAAGTGATTAATCACTTACAATTATGCCGCGGTTTTTCTTGCCATTTTTCTGCTTTTTTGCGCAGGTTTCCGCATCTTTACGTTTAATTTGTCACGCGATTTGCATGCGCAATGAGTGATTGGCCACAAAATTGCGGTGGCCTGCTTGATTGGGGTTAGTCTTGGGCGAAGCGATGATTGCAAATAAACCTGTGAAAGTGTCGGTGCTGCGTGATCGGTATCCCACGTCATTCTCGAGTCCGCGTCACTCGAGACACGATATTCGGCCCCGGTTGTTCGTTCCATTCAACAAGTTGCGTAGCAAGCTCGATGGTTTCACGTTGATGCAGCCTTTCGATGGGGCGGATCTGGTTCACGTGGTCAATCGGATCCCGATCGGGGCGCGCAAAATGATATGTTCTTTTGAAAGCCATATTCCGCGTCAGTTCGGCTTGCCCCGTGATGCCATCCTGACGAAGATGATGCTCAACGAGATCACCAGCAACAGGTGCCGCCGTCTCGTTGGCATGTCTCACTTCGCCATGCGTACAGCGCTGGCGATGCATGAAGGCACCCCCGCCTACGATGTCATCAAGGCCAAGATGATGGTGCAGCATCCGAATGTGGAGCTTGGCCAGAAAGGCGACCGCCTGAAAGGGGATGATGCCTCCTCGCTGGTCCTGACTTTCGTTGGCGGACATTTTGTCCGTAAGGGCGGATGCGTTTCGGTGCGGATCGCAGAAAAGGCGATTGAGCAGGATCTGCCGATTCACGTGAACGTCATTTCGTCGCTTCAGGCCGGAGAAAGCGTGTGGAGCGATCCCACTGACCCGGATTTCCTGAAGTCGTATACGGACCTTCTCTCTCTTCCGAACGTCACCCATTTCCCGGGCCTGCCGAACGCGGAAGCGCGTGAGGTAATGGGCAAGTCGCACTTTACGCTGCTGCCGACGTTCGAAGATACATTTGGTTTTTCTGCCATCGAATCCATGGCCGAATACACGCCCGTTATTGCGACCAATGTTTGCGCGCTTCCGGAGGTGATCTACCCTGGCCGGAACGGTTACATGCTGCATCTGGAGCGAGACAAGTTGGGCGAATGGGTCCGTCCGGACAAGACCGAACGGCACACCGAAGCTTATACCCAGATCTATCGCGATACGATTGAGATGCTTGCCGACGAAGCAGTGGAGTATCTCAAAACGCTGATTGGCAAGCCCGACATTCTGGCCGCAATGCGAGCGGATGCGCGATATACGGCCGAGGAGATGTTCAGCGCAGACGTCGCGGGGAAGCGCTGGGATAGTCTCTATGAGCGTGTCTCGCGCGAGTCGACGCAAACACCGGCTGTTTGCGATCCCGAGCTCGATCGGTCGTCGCCAGACTCTCCAGCATATCTGTTTGAAGGCAAGCCAGCGGGAACGCGCTAGTTATCTGCCTGCCGCGCTTTGCGGCCAGGGTGTTTCCGCGTCGATGGGAGATGTGAGGCTTTCTGGCAGCAAACCCCCGGAAACAGGAGGCTGGTCTGACGGGGGTGCCGGCCGGTATGTCCGGAAGGGCGGATCAGCCCTGAAGGTCGATGCGGTAACTTTCGATAACGGTATTGGCGAGCAGCTTCTCGCACATCTCTTTGACGCGGGCATTGGCGTCCGCTTCGCTGAGGCCGTCTTCGAGGTCGAGTTCAATGACCTTCCCGATGCGGGCGCTTTCGACTTCCTTATAGCCCATACGCGCCAATGTATCGGCAACCGCCTTGCCCTGCGGGTCCAGCACGCCGTTTTTCAGGGCAACATGCACAATGGCTTTCATCCGGTGGTCTCCTGGCGGGGGTACGAGTCGCGCACCATCTAGCGCAATTGCTTCGCTATTGGAACATTCTCAGCAGTATCGGGGCAGTCAGGTTTATTTGCCGCCGTTGAAGCTGACGACATTGTCGGTTTCACCGGATTCCCGGATAATTCCGAGGCGCCGGGCCACTTCTGCATAAGCTTCGGTCACACCTCCCAGATCACGGCGGAAGCGGTCCTTGTCCAGTTTGTCTCCGGTCTCAAGGTCCCACAGGCGGCAGGAATCGGGGCTGATCTCGTCGGCCAGCAGGATGCGAGGGATCTCGGCGTCGCCCTCGAAGTACCGGCCAAACTCAAGTTTGAAGTCGATCAGACGGATGCCGACAGCCGCGAACAGGCCGGACATAAAATCGTTCACGCGCAGCGCGAGGGAGACCAGGTCGTCATATTCCTGCGGCCCGGCCCAGCCGAAAGCCGCGATATGTTCTTCGGTCACCAGCGGATCGTGCAGGGCGTCGTCTTTGTAGTAGAACTCGACGATCGGGCGGGGCAGGACCTGGCCTTCCTCGATGCCAAGGCGCTTGGCCAGCGAGCCGGCGGCCACATTGCGCACAACCACTTCCAGCGGAATGATCTCGACTTTCTTGATCAGCTGCTCGCGCATATTGAGGCGGCGGATGAAGTGGGTCGGGATGCCAACGCCGGCGAGGCGGGTCATCATGAACTCGCTGATGCGGTTGTTCAGAACGCCCTTGCCATCCAGAACGGCACGTTTCTGGGCGTCAAAGGCTGTCGTATCATCCTTGAAATACTGAATGAGCGTGCCCGGTTCCGGACCCTCATAAAGAATTTTGGCCTTGCCTTCATAAACGACACGCCGCTTGTTCATGGATAAACCCCTTTCATGGGCCCCTGGATGAGGCCGGAACAGCCACACCGGGCAGGAATCGCCATTGCCCCACTGCTAGCGGCCCGTGTTACGCCAATCCGTCGCGCAAAACAAATATTGCACACACCTTGCTGGGGACTCTATATCCCGCCATGGTCTACATATTGGAAAGGTCCTGAGATGAGCACATTCAATGATCGGGAGCGCGCAGAAGAAGCGCGGTTTGCGCTCACCGAGGAGCAAATGTTCAAGGTCATGAACCGCCGCAACAAGCTGCTTGGCTTGTGGGCGGCCGGTGTCATGGGCATGGGCGAAGACGACGCCGAAGCCTACGCAAAGACCGTGGTTCTGTCGGATCTGGAAGAATCCGGCGACGAGGACGTGTTCCGGAAGGTGCGCGGCGATCTGGACAAGGCGAAAACCGGCACCAGCGATGCGGAAATCCGCGAGCAGATGGCGGTCCTGCTGCCTGAAGCGCGTTCGCAGGTTGTCGACGAATAGCAGTACCGGTTTTGTAACGATAACAGGCGGCGCAGCTCCGGGCGGGGCGGCGCCGTTCCTGTTTTCTGGCCTCAGTCTGCAGAGGCCGGGAATTCCGACCCCGGCTTGAACACGTCAGAACAGCGGCGGGTATTCTCACCAAGCGGCGTAAACGAGATGCAGGAATAATATGCCGAGCCGCGGTCACCAAAGTCCGGCACGCCATGCCACTGCTGCAGTTCTTTCTTGCCGGTCCAGTTGCTGATCATAAGCCGTCCCGGGGTTTCCGGCAGGTGCGGATCGTTTGCCGGCGTCTGATAGATCAGCTTTCCATCGACATACCAGCTGATGCCTTCGGGTTTCCAGTCGAAGCCGTACAGATGGTCTTTCTCCGAGGCGTCGAAGGGAAGTTTGATCCGCGCGCTGCTGCCGGTCTTGCCATTGTGGAAGTAATTCAGCTCGATGATGCTGGTGTCCTTGCCAACGAACTCAATGTCGATCTCGTCGTGCGGTTTGCCGAAATAGGGGCCGGTATAGGTGAAGAACGCAGAGACCAGGCCTGAGCCTTTGGCCGGACGCATAATGGTTTCATACCGGCCGTAGCCGTAAGTGCCGAGCATCTGTACTTCGGCGAGTGCGTAAGGTTTTTTAGGGTTTCCGGTGGGAGTCACGTCCAGACGCAGCCCGTCGGAGCTGACGGACACGTTTTCCGTCACCCAGTCTCCGCCCTGGAAGCCTTTGTCGTTGCTGTGGTGTGAGATGTAGAAGCGATCAGGGGAAAGTCCGTTTCCGAGAGTGGCGATAAAGGCGTCGTCAGACTCCAGCAACGGAGCGTCCGGCTTCAGAGTGTAGGGGCCTTCCCTGAGGATGGGGGTGTTTTCACGTTTTTTAACCGCCTGGTCGGGGGTCCAGGGGGCGACTGGGGCCGTGTCTGCCACGCGTGGCGGAGGAAGGCGGCTTTCAGTCGGTGCAGGCTTGCCAGGCTGCGAGGAAACAACCGAGAAAATGGCAACGCAAAGCGCAAACGCCAGCACTCCCACGGCCACGACGGCGCGGGGTTGCCAGTCCTTCAAGTGCTTCTTGAGGCTGTGATCTGTTGTGTCTGTTGCCATTCGATAGTCCGATCTTGATTCGGGCCATCGCAAGATCCGGGCCATTAACCCTGTTTCAGGGCTGCCATGTTGCGCATCATGAACAGTGGAACAGAGCCAGCGGGGGTAATCGCCCAATCAAGTGGCTGATCGTGCGGCTCTGCGGGAACCTCGTCGATCTGCTGGGCAGCATAGGCCACAGCACAAGCGAATGCCCGCCCTTCAGCCCTTAACGATTGAAGTGCCTGATCGTAATGGCCTTTGCCATAGCCGAGGCGGTTCCCTTTGGCATCGAACGCCAGCAGCGGGGTCAGGATCAGCGTTGGGTGGGCTTCCGGCGCGTCCTCTGTCGGCTCGCTGAGCCCGAATGGACGGCGCTCCAGCGGTTCGCCCAGACTCCACAGGCGCCAGGAAATCCCACCCTCCGGCAGCATGCGCGGGAGGCACAATTCCGCCCCGGCATCGGCCAACCGCTTCATCAGCGGCATCGGGTCCAGTTCCTCATTGATCGGGACGTAGCCTGAAATAACCGGGCCATAGCGCTCCAGCAATTTCATTGGGAACAGATCAGCAATCTTTTCCGCAGCGTCCGGGTCTCGCGCAGCCGCTTCGGCGCGAATGGTGCGCATCCGGTGGCGCAGCTGAATCTTGTCTGGGGGAGGTGAAGTCATATAGCCAGCCTTAGACAGGTCCGGACGGGGCGTCACGTCTTCTTGAACGGTTGGTGGATCTGAAGTGTGCACAAGAACCGCGAACGCCGCAGGGCATATTCACTCCCGTCAACCTAGAGACTAGGTGGGTGCCAGGTGAGACAGGGCCACGGCCCCATCCAGATTGCCGGCTCCCTGACGGTAAGTAAGGTCGCCGGAGATCAGTCCCTTCGCGCGCGCCACAGCCCTTGTGCGGTTTCAGATGTAGGCGTGAATGTGCCCGATTGTAAGCGATATTATTCTGAAGTGACTGCAATGTCGAAAGCGAGCAGGAGCGTGCGCTGCAGCGGATTGAAATTGTCGTCGGAGATGATCCAGACACGGGCCTTGCCGTCTCCGATGTCCTCAACCGTGATGCCTTCATAATTATCGACAGCCAGCGGGCGGGTGAGGACGATTTTCTTTTCGCCGTCCTGCCAGCTCAGCACATTGCGGTTGCCGCGTATGGGGTCATAGCTGCGGAACAGCCAGAAGGTTTCGTCAGAGCCGCCAATTCGAGCGGTATCAAACCCAACGAATGCGTAACCGGCCGGGTTTGGCGCGACTTCGTCAGTCCAGCCGGCTTCCTGGAGATTCACCACCGCGCCAATCGGCGAGTGGCCGTTTTCGACCGTCTCGTACCCAAACAGGATATGGCCTTCAGGGGTGACAGTGAGGGCTTCGGCGCCTCGGTTCTCGTCGATTCGGCGGCCAGCATAAGTGTCCGGCAATTGGCTGATGGAGGCTTCGGCCGCAGCAGCACCGCAATCTTCCAGGTCGAAGGCCGAGATGCGGTGCGTGCGTTCAAAACTGACTATGGCAAGACCATCCCGGACTGCCAGCCCCTCAGCATCGCCTAATGACTTGCCTTGAAGCATGTTCCCGTCGGCGCCCCGCATATAGGCAAGCTGGCCTTTTCCATCCGGCGCGCCGTTTTTGAGGCCGATCCAGACAAAGGTGCCGTCATCGGCAACGGCGAGAAGATTGCCGGCATCGTCCAGGGCCAGATCGGAAAGCCCGCCGAAGCTCTTATTGTCTGCGGTCAGCTCCCATCCACCGGCGAATGAGGCGCCCGCCGGAAGCCGGCTGGCGGCTTCATCGGCAGGGCCAAGGTCAATCGGTTGGGCGGTAATCGTGATTGGAACGGGCGCCTTGTAGGCGGTTCCGGCGGGACATGAGGCTTCGGAGAGCGCGTCAACAACCGTGTCGAGTGTCCAGGCTGATTCCGCGTCCGGCATGGCAACTGCCGGCGCTTCCGGCACGTCCGGCGTGCCGGTACAGGTTGCGAGCAGGAACAGGGAAACGAACTGGCTGGCGCGTCGGAACATCGGAACCTCGGTTTCAACGGTGATCTGCCGAAGCCATGCGGCAAAATCGTGAAGGCTTTGCGAAGAAGTCTGGATTTCAAATGCGAACCCATTCAGGACTCGGCTATGACGCAGATTCCTCTCGCCCGACGTTCGCCCGTTCAGCCGGACGCCTGCAATCTGGCCAGGGCCATAGATGTGGTCGGCGACCGCTGGACGTTACTGATCCTTCGCGCCGCGCTTTACGGTGTCCGCCGGTTTGATGATTTCCAGGCGGAGCTCGGGTGTCCGCGTACCGTTTTGTCAGGACGGCTGAAAAAGCTGGTGGATGACGGCCTTCTCACAAAGCGGGCGTACAAGTCGCCGGGCAAACGCTCGCGTCCGGAATATGTCCTGTCGCCGATGGGATTGTCGTTGCGCCCCATTCTGATCGGCCTGACCCAGTGGGGAGATGCCTGGCTCGGGAAGGGCGAAACGCCGCCGATCAGCTTCACAAAAGCCGGGTCCAAATCCGCCATTCGGGCCGCATTTGTGGATATCGAAGGGCGGGAGGTTCGCCCTGATCAGATCCGTCCGGTGCTTCGGGGGTGATTTGTGCAGTGGGGCGGAAATTCGGTCTTGCAAAGCAACACGCTATGCGCTTAATCACGCCTCTCGGCAGCCCCGGTTGCCGAATACCCTATTAGGACGCGGGCGTAGCTCAGGGGTAGAGCACAACCTTGCCAAGGTTGGGGTCGAGAGTTCGAATCTCTTCGCCCGCTCCAGATTTTTACATCACAATTTTTCTAATGCATTGAAAACAAGGGGAACTCCCCCTTGGGTTCGGTGTTTGGATTCCTATCGGGGGGAATGCGGAACGGACGTGCTGATAAGATGACTGCCGGCCCGGGCGGGCGGTAGCCCAGCCAGGAGTGTGGCCGGGCGGTGTTGTCGTCGTATCTCCACCCCCTTATCAGGCTTGGGCTGTACGCCGATCCGTCGCTGCTCGTCCTTCCAGGCCGTTCCGGGCGCTCCACACGGATGGCGCGAGTGAGTCGCCAGCTGAGGACTGCACGTCCGTGAAAACGGAAACTGGTTCGAGTTCATCTGGCAACATCCGCGCGGAAGCTTCAGGACACGCCTCTTCAGACAGCAGAGATGTGCAAAGAAATGTTATGGTATAATATCTCATTGACTTGAGCATCCGACATTCTTAGAGGCCACCCATTATCGATGGTCGCTTAAGGGGCGGGGATTTGCAGAAGTACGATTTCTCGCAAGGAGCAGGCGCTTTTTCTCCAGGGCGTCCATTCGGAAGGAGTCTGCGCATCCTGAGATGGTCATGCTGAAGGAATAGGCCCAGACTTCAGCTGCAAAGCCACGATGCGCGGCACAAAAAGTAATGAAATCACATAACTATATGGAAGAGCTATGACTCAGCAAATTTTCTCGTTTCGTCGGCTGTCGGGGTCCGTGGTTCTTGGTGCACTCACCATGGCTGCGCCAGCATTTGCCGACGACCTTGAGCGGGAACTGGATACGGTGGTTGTGACCGCAACAGCGAGCAAGCAAGCGCTCCTCACCGCACCGGCCAGCGTATCAGTCGTTGATAATGCGGAACTGGAACTGCGGGGGTCGACCGACCTGACTGACGCCCTGGCCGGAGAGCCCGGTGTGCAGGTGACTGGCATTGGTATGACCAGAAAAGGGATCAGTCTCCGCGGAATGCCGGAAGAGTACACGCTTTACCTCCTTGATGGCCGCCGGGTGAGCGCCACCAATGGCGTGATTGCGCACTCTGACCTGGAGCTCGGCTGGCTGCCAGCCGCAGCGATTGAACAGGTCGAAGTTGTGCGCGGGCCGATGTCGTCGCTTTATGGGTCGGATGCGCTTGGCGGCGTCGTCAACATCATCACCAAATCTCCGGCAGAAGAATTCATGGGTGAGCTGTCCCTCGGCGGCAGCTCTCCGGAATCGGGCGACGGTGGTGAAAGCGCGAATGGAAGCCTCTTTCTTTCGGTTCCGCTCGTCGAAGGAAAGCTCGGGGCGACCCTCGTCGGCGATGTACTGGAGCGGAATGATCTGCCCAATCGGGATGACCCGGCCATATCGGACATTGAAGGCCGAAAAACATCCACCGGACGGTTCAACCTTGTCTGGACGCCGGATGCTCAGCAGCGCATCGATTTCATCTACACCCGAAGCGATGATGAACGCTGGCGCGACACGCGCTCGACCGGGCGCAGGCCCGTCGATTATGAGTATCGCGATGAAGGTGAGCGGGAGCAATTCGTTCTGGGGCACAAAGGCAACTGGTCGTGGGGGAGCACACAGGTAGACCTGTATCAGAGCTCCGCGAACCGGAAGAACTTCCGGACGAATGGGCAAACTCCGACCCGGGATCAGGGATTGAAAGACACAGTACTCAGTGGTCTGACCGCCTTCCAGCTGGGGAAGGTTCACTCTGTCACATTTGGCGGAGAAATCCGTAAGGAAGAGCTGGAAGATGATGTCGCATCTCCGGACGGGACCTCGGATGCCGAACACGGCGCAGTCTTCATCCAGGACGAGATCGAGGTCACCGATACGTTCAAACTGATCGCCGGACTGCGCGGCGACCATCATGACGCATATGGCTGGGAAGCCAGCCCGCGCCTCTACGGTGTGTTTCAGCCGACGGAGCGGGTTGTTATCAAAGGCGGCTATGGGGAAGGCTTCAAGTCACCCAGCCTGACCAATCTGTCTGAGGACTTCCGGGTGCTCGCAGCTGGTGGCCGTTTCTGGGCCTATGGCAATCCGGATCTGAAACCTGAAACGACGAAGACTTTCGAGGCGAGCGTAGACTATGTCGCCGACACCTGGACCGTGCATGCCGGTGTGTTCCACAACGAGTTGGAGAATCTGATTCAGACCCAGTGTGTGTCCGATTGTGGCATCAGGGGGGCGGAGGTCCGCTACTATACCAATCTGGAAGAGGCGGAGATCAACGGGCTGGAATTGTCCGGGCAGATGGATCTGCCTGCCGGGTTCGGGGTGAATGCCAACTACACCTATCTCGATACTGAAGATAAGGCGACAGGGGAGCAGATTGCGGAACGTCCTGAGCATCAGGCGAATGCCGCCGTGTCATGGTCTCCGAGGGAAGGGGCGGAGGTTCGCCTGCGTGTTGAGTATACCGGCGATCAGCTGGATTCGCCGGGCGTCACGATCCCTGACTATACGCTCCTGCACCTTGATGCTGTGTGGCCTCTGACGCCGCATGTGCGCCTGAATGCCGGGATCGACAATCTGACAGACGAACGTCTGGCTGACAGATCTGACCTCTACACGTTTGCCGAACCCGGCCGCGTCTATCGCCTGTCGCTTTCCTACGCATTCTGAGGAAGGAGCGGGATATGTTCCGAACGATCCTGGTGGTGATGACCATTGCTGTCGCGTGTGCCCTTGGCAGCGCGACGGCCGATGAACGGCCAGAGCGGGATGCCCGCATTCATATTGTCGCCAGCGATTTTGTGCTTCCGTCCAAGCTCGTAAGGATTGCGGGCTGGGGAAAAGACGCCGACGTCACGGTCACGCACAATTATCTTGAGCAGGGTGGCCCCGGGAACTGGGCTGACTACGACCTGGTCGTCATAGACGCGCCACTGCGTGGACGTGCTGCTCAGTTGATTGAAGACGTTATGGGGCAGCTCAACGCGGCTGGCGTTCCCTGGATGTCCGTAGGGTCCGGCGGCCGGCCATCGCGCTCGGGTAATCTGGACCCCGCCATCTTTGAGACGATGAATGCCTATTATGAGGCGGGTGGTGAACAGAACTTCCGGAATTTCCTGACCTATGCCGCAGCCTGGAATTCGGGGCGTGACACGAGCCGTATCCCGGCGCCCATCCCCATGCCCGAAAGTGCCATCTATCATCCGGATGCCCCCGATTTTTTCACGGATGTCAGCTCGTATGAAGCGTGGGGGCGGGACAGGTGGCCAGCGGATGCGCCCCGTCTGGCGGTCATTATTTCCTCGACCTACATCTCCGGCGTTCAGACGGCTGTACTGGACAAGATCGTTCATCAGGCAGAGTCGGCTGGCGTCATGCCGATCCTGTTCTGGTTCGACAGTATGGGGGAGACGGGTATCCCGGAAATGCTCGGCCCGGCTGATGTCGATCTGCTTGCAAGCTATACGCACATGCAGAATGGCGAGCAGCGCAAGGCCGAACTCGCAGAGCTGGACGTGCCGGCCGTCTTACTGCTGGGCAATCGCTCCATGACGCCGGCGGAATGGAGCAAGGCGGCGCAGGGCGTGGAACCTGCCATGACAGCGGTGCTGATGGCGACGCCGGAATCCTGGGGGATGGGGGACCCGATCGTGGTCTCCGGGGTTGAGAATGGAGAGCCGGTCCCGATTCCCGAACAGATCGATTTGCTCATTGGCAAGGCGACTAGTGTTGCACGGCTGCGCCATTCCGATCAGGCGGACCGGAAGCTTGCCCTGTTCTTCTGGAATACGCCCCAGGGGGAGCGGAACATGTCGGCGTCCAATCTGAATGTTCCGGCAAGCGTTGAGCAGATCGGCGCAGCGTTGCGGCAGGCAGGCTATGATGTTCCCGAACTGACTGAGGATGACATCCTGCAGGCAGGCCAGTCGATGCTGGGCGGGTATTATCATCATGACCGTCTGGACGACCTGCTGGCGAACGGGTTGGCGCAGGCATTCCCCGTGTCGGATTACAAGGCCTGGCTCGACACGCTTCCAAAGGAAGTGACCCAGCCGGTTTTTGACAAGTGGGGCGAGCCGGAATCTCATTGGGCGGTGCGAACGATCAATGGGCAGAAAGTTTTCGTCATTCCGTCAGTGAACTTTGGAAAACTGCTCTTCCTGCCGCAGCCGCCACGGGCCGATAAGGTCGGCGAGAGCTATCATGACGTCAAAGTGCCGCCGGGACACTTGTTTTTGGCAACCTACCTGATGGTGCAGAAGGCCTTCGACGCGAATGCGGTCATCCATCTGGGAACACATGGTACACAGGAGTGGACCCCCGGAAAGGACCGGGGCTTGTGGGCTTATGACTATCCGATGCTGACGCTCGGCAATGTTCCGGTCGTGTATCCCTATATTCAGGACAATGTCGCGGAGGCGATTCAGGCAATTCGCCGGGGGCGGGCCATTACGATCAGTCACCAGACCCCGCCGTTCGCGCCGTCCGGCTTCTATGACGAACTGCGGGATATTCACGCCCTGATTCATGAGCGCGAGCAGCTGGATGAAGGCGCCGTCCGCGATGAAACAGATGCACGTCTTGCCGACGCCGTGATTGAGGCAAACCTGCAAAAAGATCTGCTGTGGACAGAGGAAGACGTACGAAGCGACTTTTCGACCTTCCTGCCGATCCTGCACGATCACCTCCACGAACTGGCTCAGACAGCCACGCCGTTGGGCTTGCATACGTTCGGCCTGGCCGCCTCTCCGGAGCACAGGCTGATGACGGTCATGCAGCAATTGGGTGAGCCATATTATGCGTTGCTTGGGATCGACCAGGCTGAGATGTTCGCAACCGACGCGGAGAAACTGCCGGAAAGTAAACCGTACCAGTTTCTCGAACGCTTTTTGCGCGGGGGGGAGGACATTTCGGGTATTGCCGACGCAGCGATGCGTGAGCAGATCGAACGCGCCCGGGCTTACGACCAGCACCTGGCTGACCCGCAAGAGCTTGAAGCCCTCTTGCACGCTCTGGATGGCGGCTTCACGAAAGCCGGTCCGGGCGGGGATCCAGTGCGCAATCCGCAAGCGTCCAGCGGCCGTAACCTGTTTGCGTTTGAGCCGGACAAGATCCCGACCCCCTCGGCCTACAAGGCGGGAGAGGAAGCGTTCACGGGTCTGATAGATGCCTACAAGTCAGACCATGATGGCCAGGCGCCCGACAAGCTGGCTTTCTCGCTTTTCTCGTCCGATGCAATCCGGACCCTGGGGATTACCGAAGCGCAGATCATGCACGCTTTGGGTGTTCGTCCGGTCTGGGGCCGGGGCGGGCGTGTCACAAAGCTCGAAATCATTCCTGCGGCCGAACTGGGGCGGCCCCGCGTTGATGTCGTCATTCAGGCGACCAGTGTCTACCGGGACCAGTTTGATGGGCTGATGCGGCTTTATTCGGAGGCGATCGATGAATTGTCCAAACAGGATGAGCCCGGGAATGCGGTTTATGCCGGTACACGTCGGGTGAGAGACGCGCTTCTCTCCGCAGGAACGGATGCCGGAACTGCAGACCGGCTGGCGTCGATAAGAATTTTTTCGAATGCGCCCGGTGATTACGGGTCGGGTGTTCCGGATGCCGCGCTCGATTCCACCAATTGGGAAGATGATGCCATCATCGCGCAGACATATCTGGCAAGCCAATCCTTCGCCTACGGGACGTCTGATTGGGGCCAGTCTGTTGCGAGCTTCGGCTTGTTCGAGAAGCAGCTGACGGGGGTCGATGCGGCGATCCTGGCGCGGTCATCTAATGTGCACGGTGTCTTGTCGACGGATCACCCGTTTGAATATCTCGGTGGACTGTCTGCGGCTGTGAAATCCGTCAACGGAGAAAGCCCGGCGCTCTATATTTCGGATTTGCGGCGCGCCCGGCCGAAAATGGTTCAGGCAAGCAAGTTCCTCTCGGATGAGCTGCGCGCGCGCTACCAGAACCCGCAATGGATTTCGGCGATGATGGATGAGGGGTACGCCGGGACCGTCGAAATGCTGAGGGTTACAGATAACCTTTTCGGTTGGCAGGTGACCGACGAGTCGATGGTGCGTGCCGATCAGTGGCAGGCGATGCATGATACCTATGTCATGGATGCCCGGGATCTTGGCCTCAATGAGTGGTTCGAAGAACAGAACCCAACAGCGCAGGCTCAGATCATTGAGCGTATGACGGAAGCCATCCGTAAGGGATACTGGGATGCAAGCGAGCAGACGCGTAAAGAGCTTGCTCAGCGCTGGCAGGAGCTGACCGAGCAGGCCGGGGCGGATGCAGGCGCTCAGACGACCGTCGAATACATTGAGGATATGGCAGCCGGGTTCGGTCTTGGGAATGGGCAGGGGGCGCCTGCGGCCGATATTGCAGCTGCAGCGGCCCAGACCATTCAGGGGCAGGTCATGAATGAAGTCCTTTCCCCGAGCGACGTCCGGCCGGACTGGCTGCGCCTGTCTTCGATCGCCGGGCTCCTTCTCATAATGCTTGCGGGTGCGCTGCTCCAGCTTCGCACGTCGCGTCAATGGACCTGAAATAAAGGGCAATACTGATGATTTTTGATTTCGAGACGATACTTTATGAAGTTTCCGCCGTTTTCCTCGTACCGTCACTGATAGCGATTCTTGTGTCTCTTGTTTATTCGCTCCTGACCTTGGGGCGTTTCCTGATGGAACTCGCGCAACGCTATTCCGGCCGGAAACAGGGCGCGCTGACGCAATATTACCGGGAGACCAGGGCCGATAGCGATGATCTGGAACTCTGGATTATGAGGCGGCTGGAACCGCTGCGCCTGGTGTCCCGCGTCGCGCCTTTGCTGGGGCTCGTCGCGACGCTTATCCCTATGGGGCCGGCATTGATGGCGCTGACGTCCGGAGAGTCTGCTGAGATGGCGAGCAATCTGGTCGTTGCATTCTCCGGCGTGACGCTGGCCCTGATCTCTGCAAGCCTGGCCTTCTTCGTTCTCAACATTCGCCGCCGCTGGCTGCTCGAAGAGTTGCGCGTGATCGAGACCGGTGCGGAGGCGGTTTCGTGAGGTTCCTGGAAGAGGACGAAGACGACCCCATCCTCTCTGTCGTCAATCTTGTCGATTTGTTTGTCGTGATCATCGGAATTCTGATGGTCCTGCTCGTTCAGAATCCGCTAAATCCCTTCCGGAATGAAAACGTTATCGTCATCGAGAACCCCGGCGAAGCCGACATGCGCATGACGATCAAACAAGGTGAAGAGCTGACCCGTTACGAAAGCAGCGGTGAAATCGGAGAGGGCGAAGGGGTCAAGGCCGGTGTCGCGTATCGCCTGCCGGACGGGCGTATGATCTACGTTCCGGAAGACGAGTAGCGAAAACGCCGTTCTTTGCTTCAGGTTTACGTCCTGGACCATTTGGTTCGTGATGGCGATGCACATCGGGGCTCTCCAATCCCCCCATAATTGAGAGTGAGTTGCATTTACATTTGTTCAGTCATGATTTAGAGCGAGGCCATGAAACAACTGTGCGGCAAGGGAAGCAGCGCGCGCGAAGCAGGGGTGTACTCGATGACGAGGTCTGGTCTCGCGGTGTCGCCGTCGCAATGGTGCTGCCCCGCAGCCGCCCGAGCCATGGTTTGAGCCGAAATGGATGATGCCAAGCGCTTCACCGAAGCACACCAGGGTAGTTGGCGTGAGGATCCGATTTCGTATCTGGAGCTGAACGGCGGAAACGTCAGCTTTGAGAAGGAAGAATTTTCGAGCGAGCAACGTCGTGCGGGGCTGAAGCTCGCTATTCTCTTTGACGGCGAATTCGACCTTGCCGTTGAAGACGGGAGCGCATCAAGGGCCTTCGGGGCGTGCTTCTATCTTTTCCATGGCCGCCGGCCATGGCGGCTGGATCATCGTTTTCACGCGGCGTCCCACATTCGCTATCTGACCATCAATATCGATGAGGAGGGGCTTGGAGAGGGCCTTGCGGTCTCAGAACGAGGACTGGATCAGGAGCGTGATGATGTGGATGGCGTATCGATGCGCCAAGCCGGGATATCAGCGGAAATGAATGCCCTTGCGGCACAGATTATGACGTGCCCCTTTGAAGGAAGCGCACGCAGTATTTTTCTTGGTGCGAAGGCGCTTGAAATTACGGCAATGGCAATGGAACATTTCGGGGAGGGCGCCCAGGCGCCGACCCTGCTGTCGCCACGAGAAATCCGGCGCCTGAAGGAAGCTGCAGCGCTTCTGCGCGAGCGGTGCGCGTCTCCACCTTCTCTTGCCGAACTTGCACGTTTCACCGGGCTGAATGTCCGTAAGCTGACGCATGGTTTCCGGAGCCTCTATGGGAAAAGCGTCGGTGAATATGTGCGCGACTACCGGATGCGGGAAGCCTGGCGCCTCCTGGTGTCAGGCGCGTCGGACGTGACACGGACGGCCGAATTGGTCGGCTATACCCTGCCGCATTTTTCTTCGGCATTTCAACGCGCTTACGGCGTGAATCCCAGCACGATTGCCCGAAGGAGTGACAACTAGGGCCGGCGCGGGAATTGCTCGGGAATATGAAATCAGAATCCGGTCGTCGAAACGACAGGCGCGGCCGCTTTCGATACCTCTTTTGCGATTGAAACCTATTCGCAAAAGAGGGTCCCGTGCGCCAAATCTGTACTTCACTTGAAATTCTGCGCCACAGCCATGGCTACTGCCTGGCTGTTTCAGCGGCAATTTTCCTTTCCGGAACGGCTTTCGCCCAGTCTGCTGAAGAGCCTGGCGGTGAAACCAAAATGATTTTGGACGAAATTGTCGTGCGTGCCGCCTCCGTCGAAGGGTCGGGTGTTGGACTCAAGGTGCCGCTCGCTCTGAAAGAGATTCCCCAGACGCTCTCGATTATCGATCGGGACCGCCTCGACCAGCAGCGGCTCGTGACATTGGATGACGTGATGCAAAGTGCGCCAGGCGTAACTGTTCAGCCGGGCACGCGCCTGCGCACGGCATATTATTCCCGCGGGTTTTCGATCGATACGCTGAGTTTTGACGGCATCCCGACGTCCGGATGGAACGAAGCGGTCAACACCGAGGATATGGCCAACTATGAGCGGGTCGAATTGCTACGCGGTGCATCTGGTCTGTTGCAGGGCACGGGCAATCCCTCAGGAACAATCAATCTGGTTCGCAAGCGTGCGGGTGAAGACTTCGACGCGTCCGCTGCATTGAGTGGCGGAAGCTGGAACAATTGGCGCGGAGAGCTGGACGTTGGCGGCGGGCTGACGCCCTCAGGCAATGTACGTGCGCGCGGTGTCGCTGTGTTTGAGGATCGGGATTATTTCTACGATGTCACACACCGGCAAAAATCGCTCCTCTACGGGACGTCGGAATGGAACATTACCCCGTCCACTGTGATCGCCGCGACCGTGAAATGGCAGGATCTGGATGATGATGGATCCCTGATTGGCGGATTGCCGCGCTACTCAGACGGCAGCGCCCTCGATGTTTCGCGTTCCTTTAATCCTGGAACGGACTGGTCGTTCCGGAAATGGGAAAATACGCAGGCCTTTCTGGAACTCAGACATGAGTTCGAAGGCGACTGGCAGGGCAAGATCGCGGTGAGCCATATCGACGGTGACAGTCAGATGCGTTACGCGAACCTCTATGGCGGAATAGATCGCGCGACAGGCCGTGGAGCGTTCATTCTGGCCGGGGCGTATGGCTTCGACAACAAGGAAACCGATGTTGACGCCTATGTGACGGGCAGCGTTGAGGCGTTCGGCCGCCGGCACGAACTTCTGTTCGGTGCGAACTATTGGGATGGCGAAACCTCGCAGACATCGTACGCTCTGCAAGGTTTGCCGATGACGGCCAATATATTTGATTGGGACCCATACCAGATTCCGGCGCCAACAGGGCGAACCTATAGCGGCGAGCAATCAACGACGACCACGCAATATGGCGGTTATGGTGTGGTGCGGCTTCATGTTCTTGACCCCCTGACGATTATCGCAGGCGGCCGCCTCAGCTGGTGGGAGACCGACACGGAACGGCGGGCGAGTGTGGACGGCCCCCTTGTTC